>NZ_CP045494.1 GCF_015500055.1 Mesorhizobium sp. NBSH29 | reverse complement strand
TCCGGCGAAAGAGCCGTCTTCGTTGCGGTTGAAAGTGCCGATCTGAGCCATTTTGTCTTCTCCATCTGCTGTATCAGGTCGCGACCATCGCGGCCTTGATGGCGATCGGAGAACACCGGCGACCGGCCCGCACCCGAAGGGCCGCAATGCAATGGAGGGCGGCGCGGGGCCGAGCTTCTTGCATCGCGAGGAAGCCGCGCGCAGGCGACAGCCGAGCACGGCGGGGAAGAAGGTCGGCGCTGCGCTGTTGCGGGATCGAGGTCGGGCTGCGCAGCAGACGAACCCGGTGTGAGATACGCCAGAAAGAAAGGCCGCAGTGGACGCACCTCAGTCAGCGGTCGAGGGAGAAGCCTGAGGCTCATGACGCCGAAAACGGGGAGATGACGGCATGACAGGGTCGGTCAAAACCAGCGTCGTTCCGGGGCCGTGCTCTGCAACGAGAAGGAAGACAGTCCCCGCCGCAATGTCCCACGACACCAGCCTGTCGGCGCGTGGCGGAAAGCGCATGGAATGACCGGAGTATCATAGGGTCAGCTGTGTACCGAACCCTCCTTCGTCGATTGCAGTATCGTTGGGCGTTGCAGGCTGCCGAGCTCCTTCGTCAACTGTGCGCTGCGGCGTTCCGCCCTGTAGGCGCGCCGCTCCGCTTCGATCGCGCGCCGCAGAAGCCCGGCATTCTCGGTCGCAAGTTGGCGGTTCTGCTGCTGCATGTCGTCAATCAGATCACGCTGCTTGGTGATCCTGTCTTCGGCGGTGAGGCCGCTGGCGGGGGCACGCTGATGCTCGCGGGCCCGGGCGAGATCATCGAGAATATCGCGGTGGTTGGCGTAGATGGCGTTGCGGCCGACGCCGGCTTCGCGCGCCAGGGCGGCGACGGTGAGGCGAGCAGTCGCGGAGGCGGAGGCGGAGTGTGATCCGCTGTCCCTGGTCAGGCGGTCGAGCGCGGCTCGCAACCTCTCCGCCGTGGCCCGCAGGCGTGTGTCATGCGGGTTTGCGACGGGTTGCTTGGCCAAGCGATTGCTCCGTTGTGGAAAGATCGGACAGGATGCGCTCGCATTCGGCGATGCGCGTGATGGCGAGAGCACTGCTGGCATCATCGAGACGCTGATCGGCGATGAGCGCGAGATTGCGGTCGAGGCGCGCCTGCCAGACGGGCCGATGGCGCTCGGTGACGGCGAAGTTGGCGCAGTTCATGCAGACGCTCTCAGTTCGCCACACGGGATTTGGGCCGCGCTCGTCGCCCATGCAGGCGGCGGATTCGGCACGGTAGACGCAGTAGCCCCAATCGCAGACGCCGAGCCGCATGCCGCTGTCCTTGATGAGGAAATCGACATAGGCGGCAAGTTCGCCGTCGCGGGTGCGGCCCCGGAAGCGCGATCGCGATGACAGCAAACGTCCGGCCTTGCCGCCGAGGCGCGAGGTGGTGAGCAGTTCCTCGAGAGCGGATCGTGTCTCTTCGAGGGTTTGGGCATCCACGAGCTCGCCGAGATCGAAATCCGTCCCGACATAGGCGCTGTCGGTCATGATGCGCGTCACATGCCCGAAATGGTGCTGCAGGGCGTGCAGGCCGGTGCGGTCGCGCTTGCCGACGAAGCGGGCAAAGGTCTTGCGGCCCTGATGGGTGGTCAGATGCCAGGCGCTGCCGTCGGCATGATCGGGAAGCGCGACGAACGGTGCGAAATAGCTGTTGAGGCGCGACACGAGCGTGCTGCTGGTCACGACGTCGAGGGGGCGCGTGTCGAGGATGCCGTGACCCTGCATGGCCAGCCAGAGTTCGGTGCGGCCGATCTGCTGGCGCAAGGGAGCGGAAAGACGCTCCAGCACATCGATAGCCCGAAGTACGGCCTGCGGGGCGGCCCACAGATGCGGCTGGCCCGCATCGTCGGCGGCGGTCTTGAAAATGCGTCCACGAAGATAGGAAAGAACTTCCGTTCCGTCGGCCGAGCGATTCTGCTCGATGCAACCGGTTTCCAGGGCGAGGATCTCGGAAACCCTTGCGCCGACGAGATAGGAAATGACGACAAAGCAGGCCTCGTAGATCCGGTCGACAAGAAAGCGAACCTGCTTGGTGCCGATGACCGGCGGATGCCACGGAGCATCCTCGCCATCGATATGTGAAAACTCGAAAGCGGCGACCAGCTTCAATACGGGCTGTCGGGTCGATGAGGTGGAAAACCCTGCGGCCCGACGCTCCAGATAGAGGCTCGAGGCCTGGTCGCGAAGCGCGATCACGTCGTCGGCCGGCTGGCCGATCAAACGGATGGCGCTCGACAAAAGGGGAACCGCGATGGCGTCTGGTGTGAAGGGCAATCGTTGGTTCGAAAACCTGTTGAATCCGGAAAACGCGCTGGCGCGCTCGCCGTCGTAGGGATGTTCCGGCGGCGGATCGCCGAGCTTACCGCGTTGCAGCCAGAGCGCAGCAATGAGGTTCGCGTAGGCATGGCGTGTGCTTGCGGTGACACGATTGCCCTTGACGGTGACCCGGGCGGCAATGAAGCCGAGGAAACGCCGGGCGTTCTCCTGATCGAGGCCGCCGAAACCGCGCATGCCCTCACCGGCCATCCAGCAGATCAGGATGCGCAGCTTCTGCCCGGCCGATACGAGGGTCTGGACGCGAAGCCGGCGGCGGCCTCGTGGTGGATCGGCGCGAAGCGACCATAGGAAGGTGCGTGCATCTTCCAGCCACCGATGCCAGCTCGGCGCGGTGAAGCGGCTGCCGTCAGGCAACGGGAAATCCCAGTCGAAGCGCAGTTGGGAGAGGCGCTGGCCGGGGCGAAGCCCCTCGAACTGCCATTGCGGGTCTGACCACAATGACCGATCTGAAACCCTTTGCGGGTGATGAGGTCTCCGACTGGACGCCGGCGTGGCCGACACTACTCCAGCTCCGGCAGGGGCGGCATGGCGGCGGCGAGACTACGGCGCGGACTCATATAGTTCCACCGGGAAATCCGGCAGGATGTCCTGAGTGAGAATGCGCCATGACGGCGCATAGAGAAGGTTCCAGCGGCGGGTTCGAGCCGGTCGCGGGCCTGCTCGAAGCGGGGTGATTGCTGCAAGCACACGTGCCAGATGGTCCGCGTCGATTGGGATTACGAGGCCGGGACAGGACAGGCAGCCGCCGAAAACCGCGGGCAAAGGCGGGTGTTGCCGTCGCCGCCCGACACGATCGGGGCAAGGCAGTCATGGCCGAACGGAGCGGTTCCGTTCACCGTCGCGGACGGCCGGCACGGGTCGCTTCTGTCGGAGCCGCGAACCCATGCGATCATCATCTCTTGCAGGCGGGCGATCGTCTGGCGCTGGAAGCGGGTCGTCTCCTCGCTCCTGAGATAGGTCTCGGTCGTCGCGACACTGGCGTGGTTCAGAAGCGATTGGGCGACGAGAACGTCTCCACCAGAGGCACGATAGTGCTCCGTGGCGACAGTTCCCCGGAACAGTGCCGGCGCGAAGTTGGCGATCGCCTCGCGGCGGCTTGTCGGGATGGAGTGCGATTCCACGCCTCGATCCGGCGGTTTGCGCGCTCGATGAATCTGAGGATTGCCCGTCTCAGGAGAGAATGTTCGATAACTCCTGTGCGGCTTCCAAGTATACGGGCGAGCGTGCTCCTTGTGGACGCTGCGCGTCAGGAAAAAGCCGATCCTGTTCACCCGGCGGTGCCGTGGCGACGATCGGCGCCGTCAGGGGCCAGCATCTTGTCGAATCAGGTTCGGCGCGGCATAACGCCGGCGCCGGTCGAAGGAACGGCGCTGCGCCTTCTGGAGACGGCCTCCGGTGCGGGCTTTGGTCCAGTCGACGATGACGCGATATTCGGTCGAGCGGATGCGGGACGAGGCAGTCTCGGTGGATATGGCGCAGCGCGTCGGGATTGGCGGCTGTCTGGATGGCGATCGCCAGGAAGAACGGCACCAGCGTGTCGGTGGTGATGTGGAAATACTGGGTCACGGTACGCGTTCCGCCCCAGAACTTGACCAGCGTGCTGGGCTTGATGCCGTGCTCATCGAGTGTGGCATTGTCCGGCATCAGGCCGCCTTCGATCTTCGCAATGCGCCATATCCATCGGTCGAGGCCCTGACCGCGCAGCGTCTTCGGCGGCAGTTCGGGCGCGGCCAATGACCTCCTGACCGTGCTGGAAGCGTGCCCATGCCTCATCGATCTGCTCGTAGCAGGCGCGAAGGATCGCCTTGATCTGATCGGCGGGAGCCTGCGTCGTGGTTGCTGGCTGGTGCGGCGGCTCGGAAATGCGTTCCAGGGAATATCGAGATCGGCGCGAGTGCGTGCGGCCGATTGCGCTGACACCACATCAGCAAGGGCCGCAGAACATCGAAAGCGACGGCATGTGCACCTCGTGGTGCACGTGATTGCGCCTTCCTTCTTGAGCCAGAGCACATACCGGCCGATCGCCGCGGTATCGATGTCGCCGGCTTCGCTGATCATGCCGTCGTAGGCGACGAAGCGGGCGAAACGGGCGGACGGCTACCCAGGTCGTGCGGCGCGTTGCCGGCGTCTGAGCGGCACAATGCTCGCGGAAAGGCATCGGCCAGAAACGCGCGCAGATCGAGAGGCACACCGAGGAGTTGATCAAAGTCGAAGCGTTGTATGGGGTTGCCCCACGCGTCCACAAACATGATCGTGTTCGCCGGCAACCGGGAAATGGCGGTCTCCGACTGCGCGCCGGAAACCGCGAACCGGCGATCTATCGGGCTTCTCTTACGGATGGCCATGGGGCACCAGCTCGCCGTAGAGATAGGAGAGACTCTCGGCCAGCGTATCGGCGTGGAGTTCAACGCAGCGCAGTAGACGGCTGTCGTCTGGATCGACGCATGGCCGAGCAGGACCTGCACGATCTTCAGCGGATTGAGGTCGGGCGTTGTCGCCGCCTGCTTTTGCAGGCGCACCAACATCGACATCGCGAATGTGTGCCTCAACCAATGGCCGGATCCTGTTCAGCCTGCCGCTTGAAAGGCCGTGCCGGAAAAGCGGCTGAAAACCTCGCTCTCGAAACGGGATCGCCGTTGCTGTTGAGGAAAAGCGTCGATGGCGCCCGGTAGCCGGGGTGGGTTCTGCGCCGGCGCTTTACCAGCGCCGCGCGCTGCTCTCCCCCACATTACCAGTGAGTGCGGTCAATCAGCCGCAGCGGCGGATAGACGGTGCGCGGGCCGGTCGCCCTTTGTGACGCTCAGCGGCACCCCGACGAGTGGGTTGCTGGTCGATATCCAGTGTGAGCGACGTCCGGCACCTGATGAAGCTGCAAGCCGCATAGTTCCTTGCGGCGCATGCCGGTGGCCAAGGCCCACTCGGCGATCAGGTCATAGGGCGACGCAAGATGCCGGAACAGGGATTGAAGTTGATCGACACGGAGCGGTCGCGGCAGCCGTTCAGCTTCCGCAACGGTCAGGATGTTGGCCATCACGCCGCAGGACGCTGATCCAGATGCGCCAGCATGCCCTGCTGGCGTGTCGACCGGAGCGACACCTCGATGTAGTCGAATGGCAGGTCTTCGATCAGGACCGCGCCGGTGCGCCCATGAGTAAAAGCGGCAAATCGTCCGGACACGATCGTTCACGGTGGAGCGGGCATAGGGCCGTCCTGTATGAGGGCTCGGCGTTGCCAGCATCCGGTTGCGGTAGGCGGCGATCGTTCCCTCATCTGCGAAGCGCCAGTCATGCAGGTGCTCGCTGTACGTCCTCAGCGTCTCCATCGCATGAGAGCGGCCGGGAATGGTGGCGAGTTCAAGCAGATAGCTGAGGTCGGCTCGGACAATCGACATCTGCGCGTCGAGCAGGATGGGAAATCCAGCAGGAATCCCGTGAACCCCGGGCACTGCCCGTATAATCGACACCATCGCGCTCTCCGGGAGCAAGGCACCCGGAGGCGCAAAAAAGAATAACGAAACTGATCAAGTGCTTACACTGTCGACGAAACCGACCAAATGGACAGCTCTCGAACAAATAATAAGCGGAGCGCCTCCGGCGCACTCTTCTCATTAAATGCGAGGGGTTCCCCTCGCGCTCTCCCGTTCGCCACGTGGCAGGGGTGCAGGACTTGTCCTACACCCCATGGAAAAGCATACCGTGTCGCCGCCGCCTCAAGCGTTGTCCTCGCTACGCTGCGGGAACGCTTGACCCGGACGTCTATGTGCCCAACCCTCAAGCCATAGCGCTAAAGGACAACTTCTCAGCACATTGACCTAAGCCGTTGCCAGTCGAGGTAAAGGTGCCGATGGTAGCCATTGTTCGTCTCCGTGAGTTTCTCGGCCGCGACCATCGCGACTCGATGGCGATAGGCAGACTGGAGGCGATCGGCCCGCACCCTCCCGGGGTCCCCGTTGCGCTTGCGCAATGGGTGGGCTCGTAGGGGCCGGAACGACAGTGGAGGGCAGCCAGGGCGAGACTTTCTTGTTCCGCGCGGAATGATGGCGAAGCCAGCAGGGGAAGAAAGTCACAACCGGCTGTTGCGGGTTTGAGAACGAGGCGCAAGCGCAGCGAAGACGGCCTTCGGTCAGACCAGCCACATCGAGGACGCAGTTACTGGGTCTCGATCCGGCGGTGGCCGAAGGCGTGCATCCGGAGCGGTTTGCGTCAGCTCGCGCGCGAGGGCGCCAGGCTGACCGCGCAGCATCTTGCCGCGCTCATCGGTTTCGCGCCGCCGCGCCGTCCTGGTGGCGGACCGTACTCGATACTGCGGTCCGCCTAACCGACGACGCGGTTGGGCTGTTCGATCGGCTGATGGGGCGTGTGTTCCTCCGCGCCGAACGGCGCGAAGAGGCGGCGCTCATCCGCGACCGCCGCGCGATCAACGACAAGATACGCCTGCTGGCGCGGGCTCGGCGGACGCTCTCATTGCGGCAAAGGATAGCGGCTCCGATCGATCGCCGCCGTCGGCCGCGTCATCGCGTGGGAGGACCTGGCAGCCTCGATCGCCGAAGCGAAGCGGCTCGTCCGGACCGATTGGCCCAGACCGCGCCGCGATTGTCGCGCGCGGACACGCCGTTTGTCCGCGGCGGTCGGTCCACGCCTTTTCGATAGCCTGACATTCCGGTCCTTGCCGGCGTCGGCGAGGGTGCTCGCCGGAATCGAGACGTTGCGCCGCTACTATGCGAGCGGGAGGACGGTCCTGGCCAAAGGATGCGGCGCTGGGGTTCGTGCCGAGAACCTGGCGCGCCACCGTTATGTCGAAAGACGGCATTGATTCGACGGGCGTACGAGGTTTGCCTGTTTGACGAGTTTGCGTAGTCGCCTTCGCGCCGGCGACGTCTGGGTCGAGGGCTCGCGCCAATACCGCGCGATCGAAGATCAGCTTTTTGCCAAAAGCCCTGTTCGCGGCCCATGCGGGAAGCGGGACCTCTCCCGGTCGCGGTATCGGGCACGGCGCGTGGACTATCTCGAAAAGCGCAGCGCCCTTCTCGCGCGGCGCATGGACGAGGTCGCGAACAAGGCCACTCGGAGGCAAGCTCGAGGAGGTGCTGTATCGAACGCTTCCGGCGGTGCGCATCACGGACCTGATGGCCGACGTCGATCGCTGGACGGGTTCTCGGAAGCCTTCACCCATCTCCACACCGGTTTGCCTGCCGACGAGCGACGGATCGTCATGACAGCGGTTGCTCGCCGATGCCACCAACCTGGGGCTGACACGCATGGCCGATGCCTGTTCGGTCGCGTCCTACCGCCAACTCGGCCTGGACGACAGGATGGCACCTTCGCGAAGAGACCTACCGGCGTGCGCTCGCGCGTATCGTGGATGGGCAGCAGGCGCAGCCCCTGGCGAGGCTGTTCGGCGCGGGTTTTTCGTCGAGCTCGGACGGACAGCATTTCCATGTCGGCGGTCCCGGTGAAGCGGTCGGCGCGGTCAACCGCCACCACGGCCGCGAACCGACGGTCGGCTTCTACACCCACATTACCGACCGATATGCGCCCTTCCACACCGCCGTTCTCCACCGGGAGCGCCGGCGAGGCCGGCGCACGTCATTGGACGGTTTGCTCTATCACGAAGCGATCTCGACCTGGCTGTTCATCATACCGATGGTGGCGGCGTTTCCGATCATGTGTTCGGCCTCGCGCACATATTGGGCTTCCGGTTCGCGCCGCGTATTCCCAACATCGGCGACCGGAAACTGCACGTGATGGACAAACCCGAACGTTGGTCGGCGCTAGCAGCCTGATTGGCGGCCGCATCGACGAAGAGCTGATCGAAGCGCACTGGGATGACGTGCTGCGGCTTGCCGCCTCGGTCCGGACCGGAACGGTGTCAGCATCGCTCATGCTCAAGCGGCTCGGTGCTTACCCGCGTCAGAACGGTCTGGCGCTCGCGCTACGGGAAATCGGGCGGATCGAGCGCACGCTCTTCACGCTCGACTGGCTCGAAGACCCGCAGTTGCGGCGGGAATCGACCGTCGAACTCAACAAGGGAGAGAGCCGAAACGCGCTCGCACGCGCGGTCTGCTTCCACCGCCTTGGACGTATTCGAGACCGGAGCAGAGAGGGGCAGCAGCACCGGGCATCTGGCCTTGCCCTCCTCACCGCAGCAATCGTGCTGTGGAACACCGTCTATCTCGATCGCGCGCTCACCGCGATGACCAAGGCTGGCAGAAAGATCGACGAAGCATTGCTACCGCACATCGCTCCGCTCGGCTGGCAACACATCAATCTCACCGGCGACTATCTCTGGTCCGAGACCCCGCCTCTCGACGATGACGGATACCGACAGCTCCGGCGCTTCAACGTGCTCGAATCCATGGCCGCGTGATCGCCCACCCCGCTTTACCGTGCTATCCTGCCCGTTCTATGTCGCGGCCCCTGATCGGCCCGATGCCGGGTATCTGGCGCAGGAGTTGGTAATCCTGGCTGTGCCGCAGCAGTTCGTCGGCCTGGGCTTCGATCTCGTTACGTTGTCGGATCAGGCTGCGGGCCTCCGCGACAACCATCCGGAACATACGAATGGCAGGGGCATCAAGCGGCAACGGCAGTCCGATTGATGTGCGTGCCGTCTCATAAATATCCATTAGAATCTGTGTCTTGCTGACCTTACGGCCGACGATACCCCAGGCTGCTTTTACGAACTCGTCCTTCGTCAGCGCCGTGATGCTCGCCGGTGTCGGGAAGGCATCGAGGAAGGCGAAGAACCAGTCGCTGCGGACTGTTGCCCCGAAACCGATCAATCTCGGGAAAGTACAGCGGCAGGTAATGCGTCAGGATGCGGTGCTGGATCTCGGTCTTGGCTTTTGCGATCGCCTCATGCGTCTTCGACAGTTCCTGTACGTCGTTGATGCCGGCGCGCAGCGGATCATGATAGCGCTGGGTCGCCTGGATCTTCAGCATTGTGCAGCATCACCTGCGCATCTTGGGATCGTTCTTGTCCCAACTGTTGTGCAAGGCCTCGCGGGTTCGGGCAAGCGCCAGCGACGAAATCAACCGTACTTCGAAGCCCGCTTCAGCCAGGCGCCACGCGATAGGTCTGTGATAATTACCCGTTGCTTCGAAGCCGCAGACCCACAGGTCGGCCGTACGCCAGCAGCACCTCGATCAGCCGATCATGCTCGGCACGATTGTTTAAGAACCTGCAACCGGCGGCGTTTATGGCCCGGGTCTTCGATCAGAACTTCATTGCGAACCTTGGCGATGTCGATGGCTACCAACACCGCATCGGCGAGTATAATATTTGCGCTGGTCATGGTCGGTCTCTCCGAATGGGTTGTGAACACTCACATTCTAGAGAAACTCTGACTGGCCATGGCCGCCTCGAACGGTGCGCGCCTGCAGCGAAAAGCTGCGCGCACCGCTATCGTGGCTGCCTCAGTTCGCTCCCTCCGTAGGTGCTACGGCCCCGAGTTCATCGCAAAGGCGTTGCGCGAATGGATCACCACCGTCGGCGCCAGGACCGCCTACATCATGCCCGGGAGCCCCTGGGAGAACGGCTATTGCGAGAGCTTCAACTCGAAGCTTCGCGACGAGCTGCTCGACGGCGAGATCTTCTACTCGCTTCAGAGGCCCAGATCGTCATCGAAGGATGGCGCCAGCACTACAACACGGCGCGACCGCATTCATCTCTGGGCTACAAACCCCCAGCACCAGAAGCGGTCCCTGTGGCCGGCTGCGCAACCCGGACCAACTTCGCCGGCCACGCCCGCCGTAGCGCCAAGACCCGTCATGCACTAACATTCAAACCGGACCACCCGATGGGGGCCGGCCAAGGCGAGCGACGGATAAAGCGGACGACCAATCGATCCAATTTACCGCCACAGAAAGTGCGCGTATGTTGCTTTAGGTGCGGTGGCAACCAACTGTTGACCAATTGCGCTGGGGAGTAATCATGACGGAGCGTTCAGCTGTTATCCAGACACAAAGCGGCAGCGCCGACGTCGGTTGGTCAACGCTTGACGGAGTTGTGGTCAATATTACCCAGACAGGTCCCCCGCCTCTTATTTCCGCGCAGATGCATTTTTCTGTGGATCAAGCGTGCCAGCTAACTTCAGTGCTACTGGCAGCGTGCCGAACCGCTGGATCGGAATTGAAAAAGCTTGAACCCGATTCCTCGGATGAACTTCTGGCCTTGGCAGAACGGCTCCGTTCCGATCAGAAAAATTTGACCCCTACTGACCTGCGCGTAGCCGCCGGCTATCTCGAACTGTTCCTTAAATTTGGCGCGGGCAATGCACTTGGGGCTCGCGAGGGATAAGTCCACTTCTTTATGATGTCTGGGATCGCGGAGGCAGGCTGAGGCCTGCCAAACAGATATCCTTGGCCGTGGTCGCATCCGAGGGCCGCGACAATACCCTCGATTTCCCTATCTTCGATTCCTTCGGCAACCACGCTCAGCCCAAGTTCGTGAGCGAGATGGGTAATCGAGCGCACCACACTGCGAGCACGACGGCTGGTATTCAGTTGTTTGACAAACGACATATCAATCTTGATCTCGTCCAGCGGAAATTGAGAAAGGTGCGACAATGACGCATAACCGGTACCAAAATCATCCAGTGATATTTTGAACCCGGCATCTCGCAAGCGAGTTAGAATGGTTTCAAACTCATTGTTGCTGTCCCCGAGAACAACGTCTTCTGTTATTTCGAGTTTCAGTTGTTCAGCGTTGACCGAGTTCGCCAAAATTTCACGGCACAGAAAATCCACAAAATTGGGATTTCGAAGTTGGCCTGTGGTCAGGTTGACGCTTATACGGATTTCCGGCCAGTCCGAAAGATGCTGGATGACTTGAAGAAGCACAACCTGTGAGAGCGCCTCCCCCATGCCCCAGTCTTTCAGGAGCGGAAGGAAGTGCGCCGGGGTGATCAGACCGAGGTCCGGGTGCTGCCATCGGATCAGGGCTTCGAGCCCCAACAAGGACTTGTCTTTCAGGCTCACGATTGGCTGAAAGTAGGTCTCGAACTCGTTGCGAACGATGCCCGAGCGACCTTGGTTGAACAACTTCTTGCGCTGCTGCGCTGCGTCACGCAGATTGTCCGTGTAGAATACGTATCGGTTTCGGCCGCCATTTTTTGCCCGGTATAGAGCCAGGTCAGCGGCCTTGAGCAGTGATGCGGGCGCAACTGCGTCGGTGGGATAGAAGGCGATTCCAACCGACGCGGCGGAATGCACCTGTTCGCCGTCAATCGGGTAAGGCTGGTCAAGAAGGCCAAGAAGTTCCTCCGCAAGCGGAACGACGCTCCAAGGCTGTTCGACCGCAAGGAGCAAGGCGAATTCGTCGCCTCCCATTCGAGCAGCGATGGTCGAGGGATTCCGCGAGGTCAAACTCGATAAGCGTTCCGCCACCTGCTTGATCACGAGATCGCCAATATCGTGACCAGAGGTGTCGTTGATTTCCTTGAAGTTGTCCAAGTCCAGTAGCAACAGCGCTACCGTGCATCCCGTCTTGTGTTCCGCGAATGCCTTGCTGATATGATCAATCATGGATCGGCGGTTTCTCAGGCCGGTAAGCTCGTCAGTCTCGGCGAACCCCTTCAGCTGCATTTCGAGCAGCTTTTTTTCTGTTATTTCCTGATGTGAGACGACGGCTCCCAGAGATTGTTTGCCCTGACTATTATCGGAGCCGAATCGAAGCGGCGTTGCCCGGGTCAAGAACCAGCGTTGTTCGGTATGCGAATGACAAGGATACTCGGCCTCGAACCGGTGACGCTTTCCATCCAGCACCTGCCGAATTGCTGTTGCAATTCGATGAGCCGCTTCAGAATCGTCGCCACCCGCCTTCCTGCAAATCTCCAGGTAGTTTACGCCGATGTACGAACCGATGCCGCCGTTGCGGGACGAGAATTGTTTCCAAGCGGCGTTTTCGGCACGAACGATTCCGTCATGATCGATGACACAAATGCTCGCCGTCAGCGCGTCAACTACGGACAGCGCCACTTGGTCCTCGGATAGCCAGTTCATCCTTTTGCCACCTCCCCATATGGGTTGAGCGGCATCGAAGCGCACTGAAGCTTAAGATAGCTTGAAGATCGACTTCTTCTCGCCAGTTCGGCCGTTGCTTTGGCACCAGCAAACGCACATGCCGCTCACGTTTGAAGAAAATCATAAAACCACCGGAACCATTCCTCCGCGACAACGCTCTAGTAATATCTGAATTTATACGCTTCCGATCCAGCATAATTGTGACCAGAATTCAAACGACTCACAAATAATTGAGTAAATTGAATAACTTACGAAACTTTGCGCGGAGGCTTTCGTTGCTACTCCCATGCGGAAATGATTTCGCATCAAATCCCAAAATGGAGAGTTCTATGCAACACAATCAGACAGAGTCTCGTGCTGGACCTTTGTCCGCACAGAAATCCAGGAGGACCGTCCTCCAATGGACCGGCGGAGTCGTCGCCACGCTTGCCATATTCGGCGGCAGCCTTCCGAACTTCGGCATCACGCCGGCGTTGGCGGCTGATCTAGGCGAAGGCGATATCGGCATATTGAACTATGCCTACGCCTTGGAGCAGCTTGAAGCAGCTTTCTACACCAAGGTGATCGAAAGCCCCTACGGGGAGATGAGCGGTGACGAGAAGGCAATCCTCACTGACATCCGCGATCATGAAGTCGCGCATCGTGATTTCCTGAAAGGCGCGCTCGCCGACAAGGCAATCCCTGATCTCGAAGTGGACTTTTCCAAGGTCGATTTTGCCAGCCGTGAAAGCGTCCTGACTACAGCCAAGACGTTCGAAGACCTCGGCGTTGCCGCCTATAATGGCGCGGGGAAATTGCTCGAGAAGGGCGACTACCTTGTCGCCGCAGGTCGTATAGTATCGGTCGAAGCGCGACATGCGGCTACGATCCGCGATCTGCTACAACCTGGCAGCGTTGCATTCGCGGGCCCTGACGTGGTCGACAAGAACGGCCTCGACGGAGCGTTGGAGCCTGCGAAGGTTCTCGCCGCCGCTGATCCGTTCATCAAAACCGAAGTCACGGCAAAGAGCCTCTAGGAGGAATGATCATGAACACCAACACCAACACGATCCTTGGCGCGCTCGACCCCGATTTGGCGAGCCGTCTGGTTACAAGCCGTCGCGGCCTCTTCTCCCATGCGGCGTTGTCGCTTGGCGCACTTGCCTCGGCTCCGCTGGTCCTTGCCGCAGCATCGAAGCAGGCTTTTGCGGCAGGGTTGCCGCAACAGATCGTCGATACGTTGAACTTCGCACTGACGCTCGAACATATCGAGGATGCATTCTACCGTTCCGCTCTGGAGAAGGATTTCATCCCCGCCGAACACAAGGCAGTGTTCCAGCAGATCGGCCTGCATGAAGCGGCACACGTGGCCTTCCTGTCCGGCGCTCTCGGAGCGGCGGCTGTCAAGCGTCCAGAAGCCGACTTCACGGCGGGCGGAAAGTATGCCGATGTGTTCTCGAATTTCGAAACTTTCTTGACCCTATCGCAGACCTTCGAAGACCTCGGTGTGGCCGCCTACAAGGGTCAGGCCGGAAATCTGATGGAGAATGACGACATCCTTACGGCCGCGCTCCAGATCCATTCGGTCGAAGCACGTCATGCCGCTCAGGTCCGCCGGATAGGGGGCAAGAAGGCTTGGGATGGTGCATTCGATGAGCCGATGACCAAGGAAGCTGTGCTTGCTGCGGCAATGCCGTTTTTGAAGGCTTAACAAGCGCGCCTACGCCTACATGCCTCGCCGCCAACTGCGGCGGGGCATTCATGTTCTCACGTCTTCCAGCCTCATGACGTTTTGCCAATGTCGTCTCTTCGGCGGAAATCACACTTATGGCGAACCACAGTTACGCTGTGAACGAATGTTCGCTATCGGGAGCTAACACTGCTACGTTGGATTAGAGCCATTGCATCCACATTGATGCTTTGGACAACGGCTTCTGCCGAGTGAAGGCTTGCACCGCAAGTTTTCGGCCCCAGAGGCCCCTTCATGTCCCCTGTGTATCGGTTGCCCATAACGCCGCCCCTCGCCGTCTCGGGGTGGGCGACCTAATCCGCAGGAACTGTGTCCTTGTGATTCGTGCCACCACTAGTTGAGGAAGTCCGTTGCGCGCGCAGACGAAGCCTGAATCGTCGCCGTTATGGATGTAGAAGTGCCCGACGAGGCGGCCGGCGGTACCGATGGTGGCCCATCCGCGACCGCAGGCGGGGTCATTGTTGTCTTGTCCTTCCCAGGAAAACTCCGTGCAGGCCGATCGTATACCTCCGGCGAGGGCCGCGGGCTGACGGCGTTGGACGACCACGGCCGTCTGATCAGGCGGCTGCGCGGTTCTGGGCCGTGCCGACACGCCAGTGCCAGGGCAGTAGCTCGGACAATCGACTCTCGGCGTCCCCGCGATGTGGGCGAGCGCGTCGGCGAGCCAGGCCTGTGGATCGACGTCGTTCAGTTTCGCGGTGGCGATGAGCGTCGCGATGGCGGCTGCACGATCGGCGCTGCGGTCGGAGCCGGCGAAGAGCCAGGCTTTCCTGCCGAGGGCAAAGCCACGCAGGCTGCGCTCTGCGGCATTGTTTGTCAGGCAGATGTGACCGTCGTCGAGGAAGCCGGCGAAGCGGCTCCAGCGCTTAAGCATGTAGTCGATCGGCTTGGCGACCGACGACGAACGCGACAGCGTGGTGCGCTTCTCCTGCAGCCACGCGTGCAGGTCATCGGTGAGTGGCCTGGACTGTTCCTGTCGGACGCACCGACGGTCCTCGGCGCTCAAGCCGTTTATCGCGCGCTCGATGGCGAACAGCGCGTCGATACGCGTCACCGCTTCCAGCGCAATCGGCGAGACGGGCGCGGCGGATGGCCCGCGCCGTGCCAAGGCGGAGATGTCAGCGAGTTCGAAGAAGCCGCGGCGGGCATGCGCCCAACAGAGCGCCGAGGTGACCGCTCCCGCCTTGCGCGCCGGCTCGTAGAGGCCGTTGTAGCCGCCATAGGCGTCGGCCTGCAGGATGCCCCGCCAGCCCTTGAGGTGATCCTCGGGATGTTCGTGCCTGCGATCACGCGAGGCGTAGTAGAGCGCCGCCGGCGGATCGGCGCCGCGGATCGAGCGTATCGCTGCATGAGCTCACTCTCGCAAATCTCATGCTCTCGATCACGGGCGCGGTTGCGAATTCGAATGGCCAGAAGGTCTTCAAGACCTTGAAGAACGAGGAACTCCATTGTTCCGAAGCCGAGATGAAGGCTCATCTTGCCAACCTCTACGAGCAGCAGAAGGGGAAATGCGCTATCACTGGCATTGCGATGCATCTGCATGGCCAGGACGATTGCGATAGCGATATGCTCGTTTCTCCGGATCGGATTGACAGCTATGGCCACTATTCGATCGGCAATGTTCAGTTCGTCTGCCGTTTCGTGAATTTCTGGAAGATGGCTCAGGATAATAACCGCTTTGCCGAACTTCTGGATCGCGTGGTGGCCAACCGGGTCGCAGATACGGTGTAGCCAGATCTTGCATTTTCGTCGCTCCGTCATGCCGGCGGCATCAATCTGGTGATATTTCCAACTAATCTTGTCGCGATAGCATCGCGGTTCATGACCCCGATCATCGGCTGCCACACGACAAGTCGTCCTGATCGTGAATTGCCGCCCGTCGCTAAGGGCTCAACGCGGCAGCGACCCGCTCAAGACACTCGGTCCTCAACAACGTCGGCCAGTGGTTCTTCCCCTCCGCCGTAGCCCTCCCCGCTCACCGATCCGACCGGAATATCCCCATCTCTTGAGCGCTCCGTCCGCGTCCACCACCGTCGTAGAGGGACGAATAACTCAACAGCAGCATGATGGATGGGGGCGCTGGAGGAGAGGTCTGTTTGGTATAGAGAGTGGCCGTCCGATTATGTTCGCCTTGGACCGACTTTGAAACAAAACTCCCTCTCAAATGCGTGACACCCAAAACCCCGCGCGGCCGATTCCGCGCTAGACCTGCTCACTCTCGCCGAACAATCGGCGGAATTTTAGGCCCTTGTCAGGCTAAGCACGTGGGCTAGCCGCCGCGCTTTCACGGGGCCATAGACGCAGATTTTGGGACATGGTCGCCCGAATTGTACCTCCGATCTGGATTCGCGAAGGCGCTCTCTTCTTTCGAACGATCGATAGCGCCGAGGAAGGCTAGGCCTATCTTCGATGCCTTCCTCACAGACCGGTTGTGTTGCAAACGTTGCGGTAATTCGGGTCTGGTATGACGAGGTCTCGCCTTGAGGAGACCGTTTGATGTTTAAAGGCCGCCATTTCGACCGATCAATGATCCTGCTGTGCGTTCGCTGGTATCTGGCTTACGGCTTGAGCTTGCGGGATTTGAAGGAGATGATGGCTGAGCGCGGCATCAGTATTGATCACTCGACGATCCATCGCTGGGTGGTCCACTTTTCGCCCGTTCTGCTCAAGCGGTTCAATCGCCGAAAGCGATCCGTCGGCAGCAAATGGCATATGGACGAAACGTACATCAAGGTTCGCGGCCAGTGGATGTATTTCTATCGCGCCATCGACAGCGTTGGCGACACCGTCGAATTCTGGTTCAGCGAACATCGTGATCTGCCGGCGGCGAAACGCTTTCTGCGCAACGCTTTGCATCGTCACGGCCGACCGGACCGCATTGTCATCGACGGCAGTCAGACCAACCGGGAGGCGATCATCTCCTGCGATGCCGAAAGCCGTTTGCTGGATCGGTCGCAACGAGCATTGAAAGCGATCCGCATTCGCAAAAGCCAATACCTCAACAATCGGATCGAGCAGGATCATCGACGTATCAAGCGGCGGGTGCGGCCGATGCTGGGCTTCAAGTCCTTCGCGACGGCAGCCGTCACGCTGGCCGGCATCGAGATGGTTCATATGATGCGCAAGCGGCAGGGCCGCTTCGCCTTCAACCCAGCGCCTGCCCTCAATGAACAATTCGAGGCAATCGCCACCTGAAATCCGTCCAGCGGAAAGCTGCCTCTTGCCTTCCAAAAAATTTGCAACACAACCGCCTAATAGCCTACCCATCGCCATTGATCAATTCGCCGTGACGCTCCTTCGGACTACGGAACCTTCGCGGCGGCGGCGACTTGCGAATAATGCTGCCGATTGCGGCCTGGAGGAGTTCACCATGGCTTTAGATAACCGCGTTCATACGGCGGCGACGCCACGGGACATGAAGTGAGGCCTTCGCCAAGGAGCGCTCTGGGGCATAGTCGCCGGCATCCTAACTGCGGCATTCGAAATGATGGCGAGCGCTTTCCTCATGGGGATTGGCGCATTCTTCATGCCCTTGCGGATGATCGGCGCCATCGTAATCGGCCCGGCTGCCCTCGATCCCGGCTATTCGCTCCTGACAGCCGGGTCGGTAGGCGTGATTGTCCACATGGTGCTTTCCATCGTGTATGGAATGATCTTCGGAGCGATCGCCGCCAGCACGCTACGGGGCCAGATGGCCCATGTAGGACTGGGCAGCCTGTTCGGGCTCGTTTTATGGCTCGTCAATTTCTACGTCATCGCTCCGATGGCATTTCCCTGGTTTCTTGAGGCAAACCCGATCGCGCAGTTCATTGCGCATACGTTCTTCTTCGGAACGGTTCTCGGCTACTCGTTGTGGAAGGCGCGCGAGAACACGGCCGCCGAAGGCGCGCGAGGATAGCCGGATAGCCGGATCGGCGGGCTATGTAAGCCCTGATCTTGCTCGCGCCCTGTTGCCCGTGTCGAAAACGAAACGGTGACGGGTTGAGCCGGTCCGATGGCGTCGGCGGGGCTCGCAGCTTCTGACTGGATCATAAGGGAAGTCCCGGCTCTGTCCCCGAAACGGCCGACAGCCGCGGTCGAGGAGGCTGGTGCCCGGGTGTTTGCCAAGGTGGACCACGCAGCCGGCGCAACTTAGCTCATGTGGCGATGAATCTCGCTGCGCATGCGTTGCTGAGGTCATCCGTAACGGCGACAAAGGCAGCCGGACGCTGTCCTCTCGAACTTTTCTGGGTCGAATGCGTTGATCTGTGATTCCGATCCGGCCAGCCCCGAAGGCTCTCATGGCATCTTCCTCAATCATCGTCATCGGCGCATCCGCAGGCGGAGTAGGTGCGTTGCGCTTTCTCGCCGCTGCGCTGCCGAATACGTTTCCCGCCCCTGTTTTGGTGGTGCTGCATATCGGCGCCCATCGAAGCGAATTGCCGGAACTTTTGAATTCCGCCGGCCCGCTTCCCGCAAAACATGCCGAAGATGGCGAAACGATCCATCCTGGCCGCATCTATGTGGCTCCGCCGGATCGCCATATGATCGTCGCCGACGGGCGGCTGCGCCTGTTGCGTGGTCCCAAGGAAAACTGCGCGCGGCCGGCCATCGACCCGCTGTTCCGCAGCGCGGCGGAGCACTATGGCACCGACGCGCTGGGCGTGATCCTGACTGGCAATCTGAACGACGGCACGCTCGGCCTGCTTGAAATCAAGCGGCGCGGCGGCATCGCGATTGCCCAGGCTCCCGACGACGCCGCTTATCCGGACATGCCGAGAAGCGCGGCCGCGCACGTCGCGCTCGATTACTGCCCGCCGCTCGCGGAAATGCCCAAATTGCTGATAGAACTGGTCAACGGAAAGGACGGAAAGGATCCAGCCATGCCGATATCCTCTTCTCAACCGGATTCCGGGCAAAGTCCCGAGTTGACCGACGCCAGAACATTCGAGCGGCCTTTGACGGTCACCTGCCCCGAATGTGGCGGCGCGCTGAAAAAATTCGAGGTCGGTTCAATCATCAAATTCGGCTGTCACATCGGGCATAGTTATACCGCCGAGATCATGGCGGGGGCGCAGTTCGAGGAAATGGAAAAAGTCATGCGCGCCGCGGTGCGGTTCCTCAACGAGCGGGCCGAATTCTGCCTTCAGATGGCCGATCACACCCGGTCCGCGGAACACGCCCTCTCCGCCGACTGGCACGCGGCGAGCAGGCAGGCGCTGGATCGTGCCTACAAGCTCCGAGACCTCGTAGAGCAGAACTGGCTGACGCCGGAGAGCGTAAGACGCGTCGCGTCGGCATCCAATGGTTCGGCCCCACTCGCGGAATAGGCCGCCGACCGCTTCCCCTTTCGAAATTCAGCCAGATACAGCATTATACCGGCGGGCGATCCGCGAAAACCCGCGCGATGGTTCGTTGCAGATCTTCTTGTGCGTATGGTTTGCGCAATGCCGGTTCGTCGCGATATCCGTCGGGAAAACCCTCGGCCCCGTATCCGCTTGCAAACGCAAACGGAATGCTGCGCTGCCGCAGTATGTCGGCTACTGGAAAGGACTTCGTGCCGGCGACATTGATATCCAGAATCGCAAAGTCGATGTCGCTTTCGCGAGCAAGCGTCATGGCTTCGTCGATACGCGTGGCTTGACCGACCACTTCATGCCCGAGGTCGGTCAGCAAATCCTCCAGATACATCGCGAGCAGGACTTCATCCTCGACGATCAGCACCCGCTTCGGTGTCTGGTCGGTCAACCTGTTTCGTCCTTTCCCCCTCTGGCATCGGCGCATCGATGGTGCAAACGACACCGGACGTCTCGTAGGCAACGCTCACCTTGCCGCCCAGTTCCGTAGCCAGCACCCGCTGGACCAGGCGGGTGCCGAAACCCTTGCGCGTCGGCGCGGTGACAGGCGGCCCGCCTCGCTCGGTCCAGCGCAAGTATAGCCGCCGATCCTCGTCCTGACCGTCGAGGCGCCAGGCGATATCGACTTGGCCTTCCCCGGTCGAGAGCGCGCCGTATTTCGCGGCGTTCGTGGCTAATTCATGGATGGCCATGGCAATGGAGAGCGCCGGGCCTGGCGCGAGCCGCAGGCTGGGACCGTCGATCCGGAAGCGGTTCGATCCCCCGGCAAGCGGCTCCAATGTGTCCGAGACGACATCGACCAGATCCGCGCCTGCCCAGTTTTCGCGGGTCAGCAGGTCGTGCGCCTTGCCCAGCGCGACAAGCCGCGACCCGAAGGCGGCGCGGGCTTCGTCTATCGAAGCAGCGCTGCCCAGCGTCTGCGATGCGATCGCCTGCACCGTCGCCATGACATTCTTGATGCGATGATTGAGTTCGCCAACCAGGATTTCGCGATGCTCCTCGAAACGCTTGCGCTCGGTGATGTCCTCGATGGCAAGCAGGATCAGGGCGTCACGGCCTCCTTCTTGTGGCAACTTGCTCGCAGTGAGCAGCATCGATCGTAGTCCGGTCAGATGGAAATCCTGCTCGATTTCGAAGTTGTGGATATCCTCGTCCGCCGAAATAACTCTATCCAGAAGGGGCCGCAGAGGCGGGTTATTCCACTCGCCGGTTCCAAGTTCAAAGATAATATGCCCTTTGGGTTCTTCGTCAAAAACAGCGAATAGTTCGCGGAAAGCCTTGTTGGCGGTTTGGACACGCAAATTCTTGTCCAGAACGATCAGGGGATGCTGAACCGTCCGCACTATGGTTTCGGAATAGACGCGAGCATCGTTGATCGCATCGGCGGCGCGTTTTCGGTCAGTGATGTCGTTGAACGTAACGACGACGCCTGCGATGCGGTTGTCCTGCGTGCGATAGGGAAGCACGCGGCGAACATACCAGCGGCCCGCATCGGTGGGCACTTCGGCCTCGATGGCAGTAAGCTTTTTTAGCACCGTCTCGGCATCCCGCAACAGATTCTCGTCGGCGAATTTGCGGGCGAAATGAGCGATCGGCCGACCGATGTCGGACGGGACGAAATCGAACAAATCCTTCATCGCCGGGGCGAACCATGTGATGCGGAACCCGGTATCCAGGAAAAGGGTCGCCGTCTCCGATCCGGCCAGCAGATTGTCGAGGTGGTTGGTGGTGCTTTCAAGCTCTCCGATCTTGTGCTGAAGCTGACTGTTGACGGTGTTCAGTTCCTCGTTGAACGATTGCAGTTCCTCCTTCGAGGTCTCCAGTTCCTCATTGGTGGATTGAAGCTCCTCGTTCATGGAGGTGGCTTCCTCGTTCGAAGCCTTCAACTCCTCGTTGGTGGTTTCCTGATACTCGATGGTGTTCTGCAGTTCGGCGCGGGTCGCCTTCAATTCGTCGACAAGGGCGCGTTCGGAGGACGACCCCTCTCCAGCGTCGTCGCGAACAGCGGCCGGGAGGGCGGGATTGGACTGCGCCAAGGCCGGCGCGAAGCTGACGAGTATAAAGCCGCCCCCCTGAGACGAGGCGGGCAACGGCGCAACAGTCATGTCGACGGATCGGCCCGTCTCCCTGATCCGGGCGTTGACGGTTACGCTTCGGTTTTCTTTCGACGCTTCGCGGATCGCGGCGCGCAGCCTGGCGGCCATTCCGTCGCGCGCCATGGTCAGCAGATCCCTGGTCGGCTCACCCGCCGGGTGTTCCAGATAGTCCCTGGTAGTGCCGTGGAAATAGAGAACGCGGCCCTTCTGGTCGATCAGCACCGAGGCCGGAGCGTAGCGCTCCAGGAGCGCGCGCCGCGCCAGTTCGGCGGCCGGTGCGCTCGCCTCGGGAGACAGCGACGGTTTCTCCCTCGTTCGGGGTTCAGCGGGGCCGCGCGGCGGCGGATAGTCGACGAGGTCGTGCCGGGTCGGCCCGAGCCTTCGGTATATCCGCCATTTCTTCGACACCGTCTCGAACAGGTCTTCGTGCCGTCCGATCGTCTCGGCATTGCCGAGAAGGAGATGCCCGCCAGGGAGCAGCGCGAAATGACAGAGCGCGATGATCCGTTGCTGCGCGTCAGCTTCGAGATAGATGAGGACATTACGGCACGAAACCAGGTCGAGTCTTGAAAACGGCGGATCGCGCAGCAGGTTCTGCGGCGCGAACACAACCATTTCGCGAAGCTCCTTGCTGACTTGGAAGGACCCGTCGAGCTTTTCGAAAAAGCGCTTCAGACGGGTCGATGGAAAGCCCGCCACGGCGGCGGCTGGATAAATGCCATCGCGCGCCTTGCGCAGATTACCTTCCTGGGCGTCGGTCGCGAATACCTTTAGTTCGAACCGCTTTTCGGCCGCCTCGGCAAGTTCGTTGACCAGCATAGCGACGGAATAGGCTTCCTCGCCCGTGGAGCAGGCCGGCACCCAGACGCGGATCGAGGCGCCTGTCTCGCGCTCGGCCACCATCGGCGCAATCACCAGTTCGGCAAGCGTCTTCCATGCGTCGGTGTCGCGCAAAAATCCCGAGACGCTTATCATGAGGTCCCTGACCAGCGTGGCGGCTTCATCCGGACTGGCGCGCAATTCGTCGATATATTCGTCTAGCGTTTCGATGTTTCTCAGGCCAAGACGCCGGTGAACGCGCCGCAAAAGCGTCGCGTGCTTGTAACCGCGAAAATCGTGTCCGCCGCGCGCGCGCAACAGATCCAGAACATGATCGAGCGTCGCCTGGCCACCCGGCGAGGCGATCTCGGCATCGACGGGCGCCGAAATGTAATCGTGGCGGATGTAGGCCAGCAGGATCTCCGGCATCTTTTCCGGCGCGAGGATGTGATCGGCCATGCCCGCCGAAATCGCGCTCCTCGGCATGCCGTCGAATTTGGCGGTCTCGGGCGCCTGCACGAGGCTCATGCCACCCTCCGCCCGGATCTCCTTCAGCCCCTCGGTGCCGTTGCTTCCCGTGCCGGACAGCACGATGGCGATCGCCCGTTCACGCTGGTCCTTAGCAAGCGAGGAGAACAGAACATCGACGGGATGACCGTGGCCGCGCGGCGCGACCGGCTTGGCCATGTGCAGCGCGCCTTCACGAACCGTCAGGTCGGAATCGGGCGCGATCACATAAACGTGGTCGGGCGCAAGCCGCATGCCGTCCTTGACCTGAACGACCGGCATGGCCGTGCGGGCGCCCAGGACGCGCGCCAACGCGCTTTCGCGCTTGGGATCGAGATGCAACACCACTACGAAGGCGCAGCCGCAGTCTGTCGGCATCGCGTCGAAGAAAAGGCCCAGCGCCTCGATGCCGCCGGCCGACGCGCCGATGCCGATAACCGGAACTGCCGCGGTTTCGGCCACGCGGCCCGCTGCCTCTCGCGCGTCATCCGTTCTCGCCTTGGGCTTGCGCCCCGGGCGATCGCCTTCGCTGTGCGATTCTCCGGTCATGGACGCATCACCCGCACAATCTACTGGACCTCATCGAGAGTTCTCCAATGCAACGTAGCCACGAGACAATGCCCAGCGGCCTGCCGTGTGACTGTTACACGCACGCGCGTGTAACGCAACGGACGAGCCGGCGTTCGGCCTTCGGTCGTTCCGTTGCGTCGCGGGCAACTTTCGCGGCTGGTTCGGCGCGATGGAAAGTCACAAACCATTCGAGCCGGCGCTCAGAGCGCTTCTTGGGTAAGGCCGGAGGCAATGCTCAACGGGTTCTTGACGCGATGGCTCATCTCGCACGGCCCTCCGCCTGCTTGCGACCGGTTACATCGATGAAGATACCGACCATAATCCACCGGACCATGCCGCGTCATCACCCAGTGCAGTCTGAGAATCCATTTCAGTTCGTCCCCGATCATTATGCGGAAGTCGATTTCGTAAGGTCTGACAATGGCACCCGTAGCGTTGCTCGCGCGGCGCGGTTCGCCGCTCAGCCCTGTCCAAGGTTCTGCGGGGTCATTCGACGACAAAATGTGCGGGAGACGAACAAAAACTGATGTCGCCTTGAGAGTTCTCTGCGGTGCCGGTGCAACGGATTCGTTGCGGAATGCGTTGCGCCACAAGTCCAGGTGTTGCGAGTGCCGCCTTTGCTATGGCGGGTCAAATCTATCTTCATTATCTCACGATGCGGAGTTTCCCGATGTCGCTGACTGCATTCGCGCTCAATTGTTCGCTCAAGCCGTCTCATGCCAATGAGAAATCATCGACTGACAAAATCCTGAGCGATCTGATTGCGGCGCTGAAGCCGTATGACGTTATTTTCGGGGGTCCGGTTCGCGTTGCCGACCATAACGTAAAACCGGGCGTATTGTCAGATGAAGGCAACGGCGATTGGCCAAAGTTGCGCGCGCAAATCCTGGCAGCAGATATCCTGCTTCTGGGCCTGCCGATCTGGATGGACAGCCATCGAGCGTCGCCAAGCGTGTGCTCGAGCGAATGGATGCGTTTCTGTCCGAAACAGATGACCTCGGTCGCATGCCTGCTGCTGGCAAGGTGGCAATTGTCGCCATCGTCGGCAACGAAGATGGCGCGCACGCCTGCCACGCTGCGTGCTTCCAATCGCTGAACGATGTTGGCTATACGATCCCCGCCAACTGTGGCGTCTACTGGGTTGGCGAGGCGATGGGAAATATCAATTACGTCGACTTGCCGTCCGCGCCGAAGAAGGTGGCTGGCATGATAGAAATGGCCGTCTCGAATGCCGTTCATCTGGCCAAACTCTTGAAGGGCGAGAATTATGTCGGCGTTCCTCAATAGGATGACGGTCCTATCGCCCGGAATCCTTGACTGGGAAACAAGCGGAAACGCATGGAAGCGTCGAAGGAAGCCCGCCTTCGCTCGATCTACGGGAAGGACATTTTCGGCCAGGGTTTCCGAGAAAATCGTGCGCTCGGCCGCCCAGGTGGCGATGCGGGTGTGATGTCCAGCACACTACTAGCATAGGACAACGCATGATGACCGGCACGGTCTTCGATCAGTCGGGCGCAACAGCCGTTGCATGGCGTCGAGGAAATGGCGATCTCGGCTTCGAATTGTAGCAGATCGAATACTACCAATTAGGCCCGAGAACCGCTGCGGCGGGCCGGTTTTTTGACCAGGTAAGCGGCCTGGTCTGATGGGGCTTGCTGATTTATCCGGAATCCGGGCAAGCTTCGCGCAAGGTCGGGCGTCCAACTTGCGCAATCTGGCACTCCCGCAGGCTCTCACACAAAGGAGCGAAGGTGAACCGACAGGCAAAGATTGTTCTCGCGGCAAGCGTTCTGATCATTTCAGCTCTCCCTGCCCGTGCAGAATGCAACATCTCAGACGCGAAACTGGAGGAGGCGATTCTACAGAAGCCTGAGCTTCGGGATGGCGCCAACCGCCAGATGGTTCGCGACCTTCGAGCCCTCCGCGACTCCGCTTTCATCCTTTGGTCCTACGCCCGCCATGATGATTGCGAGCGAGTTCTGGCCAGTATTCGCGACCTCATTGCGTCGCCGTCAATGGGAAACTTGGGAGACAACGACGAAGACGAAGCAGATCAGCAGTTTGCAGCGCGAGAGCCAATGCTTGAGCGAGGCGGAGCAGTGATCGGCCGGCGCGAGGATGCAGACGCAAAACCTCTCATCGACATTGACGAGCTCGGCCCAGGATTACGGGCCGACGAGATACTGGGGGCCGAGGTCCGAAGTTCCGATGACAAGATCATTGGGGAGGTCCGCAATGTCGTTATAGGCACCAAGGATCGCGAGGATTATGTCGTTGTCGCTTCGGGTGGGTTTTTCACAGTGGGTAAGGACAGCATTGTCGTCCCACTGCGATCGCTGCAGATCTCACAAGGGCGCGAGAGCTTTTATCTTCGTATCCCGGAGAGAGAGATGAGGGATGTGCCTCTCATGCCCGACCAGGACTATTCCTGGCTCTCGGACGACGCGTGGCGCAAGCAGAACGATGCCCTGTTCCAGGGGCCTCCGCGGAACTAGTGGATCTTGCGCAGGAAGAGTTCCGGGTTAGATTCCCGTCGGATTGATGGTGTGCGAGTCTGGCGATGCAGCGGCGTCTGCTCCGGGGGACGTGAGCCGGAAGGCCCCTCGTCACGCAAATTCTTGGGCGAAAGCCGCCGCTCCTCGCGCAGCGACACGTCCCCTGCTGGCCCTTCGTTGCGGAGGAGGATGGCTCCATGGCCGTCAGCCACGACGACAAGCGCGTGATGGGGAACGGATTTCGGCATACCGTCGTCTCCTATTTTTGTGGTCATGGATGCCGGATTCACCAGCAGGGTAGAACTCATTGGCCTGTGGACTCACCTCAGTCCTGCCGGTCACCGATCACCTTGACGTCTCACCTTGGCATTAGACTCCGAACCGTTCCGCTCAAGGGTAACATGGCCGATCCGCGATCTCAGGTTTGGCGCACGGGAGGCGATTCTTAGTTCCTGTCGCCAAGATCCTGAATGAGCGCCTTCATTTCATCGATTTCCCGGCGCTGTGCGCCGACGATCTCATCCGCGAGCTTCCTGACGCGCGGGTCGGACATATTGGCTCGCTCGCTGGTGAGAATGGCAATCGAATGATGCGGAATCATAGCTCTCATGTACGAAACATCGGAAACGGTCTCTTGGCTCCGGACGAGCCACAGCGAAACAGCAAAAGCGGCAGCGGCTCCGACGAAGATGGCAAAGTTGGCGCCTTTGTTTGAATACATTTTCAGCATGAATGCCAGCATGATTGCCGACATGGTCGCGCCCATGAGCAAAGCCATCCATGCACGAGTTTGACTAAAGAACACGTGGTCGAGCGCATAAGTATTAATATACATAAGCACGAACATCACAATGGTCGATGTGAAAATCATCGCTCCAAAGCGCGCATAGCTCATTCTGATCTCCCTTCTTTCTGCGGCGGCGACTGCCCGGGCGGGTCCTCCACACTGATGTTTCCTGATACTCCGCGCCGTCATGTCGGGTGAGACTCGCAGCAGTGCGCTATCTCGGCAGCCGTTGCCCTTTACCATCCTCCTTTGCGTCAGTTCACAACCCCAAGCCTCGACCCGCATGAGTCTTTCCCGTTGACCCTCCCAGATCAAAGCCAGGTCGGTCTACCTGCTGCGAAGGGTCGGTCGAGTCTGATTCATCAGCTTCAGTCGCCGGCATACCGTTCTCCTCTGTCGCATCTGTTTCGTCGTTTCCCAAAGATTCTTCGCTCTTTGGGCGCCTATTTGTCGGAATATCTTTATATTCATCGATCTGAAGGCCGGTACCATCCATGCTTTGCCCAGGTTGACGTTGAGCCTTGTCCCGGTTGCTGAGGATGTCGTTCTTTCTGACTTTATCGTCGTCGAGTTCATCCATTGCGCCAGTTCCGCTCTTTTGTCCTGCCGACATTGACTTCCTCCAATTCAATCGTGGGACTTGGTGACCACTCAACCCCTGAAATCGCGAAACGTTGCCATAGCTATGGGTATCATTTGGGATCAGGCTTCGACGCTTGCATACGGCAGGCCGTGCGTGAGGCCGGAACCATTCTCATCACGGGCGGTTAGCGTTAGACCTCCCGTCCGCTGGCGTAAAAATCATCTGTAGCAGTACGCCGAAACGAAACAGGTGATCCATGAGACCTCGAATTCTCACCCTCGCTTCTGCTGCCTCTTTGTGCGTCATTTGCGGCGCGTCAGTTGCACAGACAACAAAGCCAGAAACAAACCCTTGCGCCGCAAATCCGGCGGCGTCTCCCGACGACAAATCGCTTAGCGAACAGCTGAACGACTGCAACGGGGTCTTGGCTCCGCCGAAAGTTGGTGATGGGGAGATCGTCGAACCGGCTCCCCCAGGCGGCACGATCATCGTCATACCTCCCTCAGACGTTCCGCAACAGCAAAGCGGACGCGGCCGTTCGGACGCGCCTGCGTCGTCCCAGATAGAGAATTCTGCCTACGATATTGCCGACCTTGTCGAAGCAATCTCGCGTTCCGCGCAGACGGCCAAGGACCTTGAGACTGTCGAACCCAAACACGTCGACGTTCGCGACATTTCCATCTTGCTTGGCGGCTCAAATTCGGCGGTACTCAACACGTCAATGGCCGAAAACGCAGCAGCCATTGATAAGCTTCGGAAATCGATAACCGGCAATGATGCGCTTGCCTCTGCCGTGCTCAGCAATGGCCTGACGATCGTTGGCATCGTCGCCGCCATGATCGACGACCAAAAGAAGGTGACGCTCTTCGGACGCTGAAAGTGCTTGCCATGAACCTTGATCTTGAGGGCTTTCGGCCATTGTCGAGGCACACCGTTTCGTTGTTTCAAGACGAGCCCCGAGGATCATCCGCCTGGTCGTGATGCTGTATATCCATTTTCACTTTCGCTTCGGAACGGGGAGGACCTGCTGCACGAGCGGGGCATCGACATCTGCCACAAGACGGTTTGGTTCTGGTGGCACCGGTTCGGGCCAATGTTTGTCGCGGAGATCCGAAAGCGGCGGGAGGGGGATGCGATCAAGCACGTGGCGGTGGCAGTTGGACGAGGTTTTCGTGAAGATCAACGGCCAGCGGCACTACCTCTGGCGGGCTGTCGATCACGGAGGCGAAGTTCTCGAGAGCTTCGTGACGAAGCCGCGGGACAGAAACCTGCATTGAAACTCCTGAAGAAAACCAAGAAGCGGCATGGCCCCGCTGATGAGATCGTGACGGATCGTCTGCGATCGTATGGGGCGGCGCTGCGTGAACTCCGCATCGGAGAGCGGAGAATTCGCACCAACCATTCCGAATACGGGAGCGGGGGATGCGAACGTTACAAATGTTCGCATCCGTTCATCCCTCGGTCTTCTTGCTGATTCCGAGGGATGTCGCCCCCTGGTTCCGAGATGATGCCGCCCCCTATTTCGGGGCGGTGGGCAGGGTCTGTTGATGCGTTCAGGTTCGCTTCTTTGGCTTGTCCGGAGGAGGAACCAGATGCCGGCGGAGAGAGTGACCATGCGGCGTGTCGGCGAGATTTTGCGACACCGATTTGAAGACAACAAAGCCATGTTCGTCACGCAGCACCTCGAATATCCCCTTCATGGTGTGGCGCTGCTTCCTCGGCTGTTCGCCGTCTTCCTTCATGATCTGATCGATGACGGCGATGAACGGATCGAGCTTTGGACGCACCCTCCGTCTTGCTGCACCGATATAGCCGCCGCCTGGTTTGTCGCATGCTGCGGGGTCCGGCTGCCGCCGCGGGCGACGGCGGTTTTGCCCTGCTCTGCTAGGCCTCGTCACCGTCCAGCCTATAGTGCAAGGAATAGGAATTGTCGGCGCAATCTATTCTTCCAGTGTCGTTTCCACTGCACTCGTCTCGACAAGCGTACGGTGCACCGGACATTTGTCGGCAATACGCAACAAGGCGGCCTTCTGGTCATCGGAAAGGTCGCCTTGCAGCCGGACGGTCCGTCTGAACCTATCGATCTTGCGCGTGCTCTTGTCGCAGTCCTCGCAATCTTTCCGGTGGTCTCGGTCGTGCCTAACGTCGATCGCCACATGGGTCAGCTGGATGGCTTTGCGACGTGCATAGAGTCGGATGGTCATCGCAGTGCAGGCGCCAAGACCCGCGGACAGGAACTCATAGGGGGTCGGTCCGGTATCCATGCCCCCAACTTCCACTGGTTCATCCGCGAGCAATTGGTGGCGCCCACCAATGAAAATGTCTTGCCTGAACCCAGCCAGGTCATGTTCGCTGACGCGCACGACGCCGGTGGGAACTGACGAGGCATCTGCAGCCTTGGCATCGCCAGTATATCGAGAAGACCACGTCGCGATAATGTCTGCTGCGTAAGTCGCGTCCGCCTCGTCTGTGATCAGGTGATCGGCGTCGTCCAGCGTGACGAAGCTCTTGGGGTGCCGGGCCGCCAGGAAAATCTCGCTGGCGTTTTCGATCCCGACGGTGGCGTCGCGCGGCGCGTGCAGCACCAGCAGAGCCGCGCCAAGATGCGCCAGCGACGATTGCAGGCTGGCGGTGGAGATGTCGTCAAGAAAGTCTTTGCGGATCATGAAATCGCGACCAGCCAGAGTGACCGTGGCAATGCCGTTTTCCTTGATCTCATCAAGTTTGGCGCCGAAATTGTTCGAGACATGCGCCGGTTCGAAGGGGGCGCCTATGGTGACGACAGCGCGCAACCCTTTGATGTCGGGCGCAACCTTGATGACCGCGGCCCCGCCCAGCGAATGGCCGATCAGCAACTTTGGAGGCATTTCGCGGTTCGCCAGATAGTCCGCCGCACACCTGAGATCGGCGACATTCGAGGTGAAATGTGTGTTGGCAAACTCGCCTTCTGAATGACCCAGCCCGGTGAAGTCGAACCGGAGGACCGCGATGCCTTGCATCGCCAGCCGCGCAGCGATGCGGCGCGCGGCTGGGATATCTTTGGAGCAGGTGAAACAGTGCGCGAAAATCGCGCTGGCACGGACGGGGCCGTCAGGTAGATCGAGCCGCGCCGCGAGAGTGTCACCGGAATGGCCCTGGAATGTGATGCGTTCGGTTTGCATGGCGCCCTCCGGTTTGCGATCACCCGGTTGCGGAGAACGAAGTCTGTCGCAACCGGGATTGGTTCAGCTGAGTATGGCACGTGCGCGTGCCACGTAGACACCACCGAGAACTGCGCCAAAAACGAGATGGAGCACAAGTGTCATCACAGGGGCCATGATACCGAGCGACATCCCGAACAGTCTCGCATCTGCCATCGGCATGATCAGGATCATCATGAGCAGCCAGGCGACGATACCGAAGACGATGCCTTTCTTTACAGCGCTGGCACTGGGGATCTTATCGTAGAGGATCGCGAAGCCCCCGCCCCAAAAGATGGTTCCAATCACAAAATGCACGATCCAGCCCGCGGCGAGCGGCGCGCGCATCATGTCACTCAGCATGGCGATGACATCGAGCTCAGGCATGATGCCCATCATCGACTTGCCGACCATCAGGACGGACAACACGGCGGTAGCGACAAATTCGGCCAGGAGACCTGAAGTAAGGTGGGTCATGGCTTCTAACCTTTTCCATAACCTTTTCCTTGACAGGCATCCTTGCCCGAATGCGTTTCTTTCCAACGAGGCGAAGGGACCGGCACGTGTCTGGCTTACGACCGGTAGTCGGGGTTTTCGAAGCCAAAGTGGCACCCGGCTTTCCAGGCGTTGCGGTCATTGCCATGATTGTCGTAGCCGCCCGATGCCTTCAGCATGCGCGCCAAATGCATCAGGTTCCACGTCATGATCGTCGTATTGCGTTGGGTGAAGTCATTGTCGAAGCCGGCGCGGGTGCCGTCGTCACTCTCGTCGCCGTAGGATGGGCCCGGCCCGGCCTCCCCGATCCAGCCGCAATCGGCCTGAGGCGGGATGGTGTAGCCGAGATGCGACAGGGCGTAGCTGATGGTCATGGCGGCGTGCTTGATCCCGTCCTCATTGCCGGTGACGACGCTGCCCGCGACCTTGCCGTAATAGATTGATTGCCCCTTGTCGTTGAGCAGTCCCGACATGCCGTAGAGGCGCTCGATAAGCACCCGGCAGACCGAGCTTTCCTCGCCGAGCCAAATCGGCGTACCGATGACGAGAATGTCTGCGGCCCTGACCTTGTCCCACAGCTTTGGCCAGTCGTCGCGGTCCCAGCCATGCTCCTGCATGTCGGGCTGCACGCCGGGCGGAATGATGTGATCGAGCATATGGATGTGTTCGACCAAGACACCGGCGCGTTGCATCATGTCGCCGGCCACGCCCAACAGCAGCCGTGTGTGACTGTCGCCCGACGATCTCTTGAGCGAGGTATTGATAAACAGGGCCGAGAGACCTGAAAAGTCAATCGTACTCGCGGCGCAGACCCGTGCTTGTTGGGGACTCAGGGGCATGATGATTCCTTCATCGAATGACGCTACGGTTCTGCCGAGCATTTCGAGCGGTCCCTCACTCAGCGGCTGCAGCGACGCATGATGTCGAATGACAGGGCAAGTGAGGCAAGCACGACTCGGGTCACTCGCCAATACCGGCGGATCGATGCGAGCTGAAAATGCAGCCGGATCGCCGCTTGCCTTGAGTTCTTACACACCGGAGGCCCTTGGGCCAGCCTGTGCCGGTAGATCTGTTGTGAAGCTTAAGAACACGACTCCCACATCCGACGCGGTCACGCTATGATTGCTGCGCTTTGCACCGGCCATGACGACAACCACCGGTTTCCGTCAATGTTGAGACAGAATGCAAGTTCGCCAAGTTCGATAATTGCGTAAAGCTCGCGAGTGCTGCAGGCAACAGCGATTGATCATATAAAATTCCGCACGCGCGAAGCCGTCCTGCCCTCATCTTGCGTAGTCTGAGTTCGCCAATGAGGCCAAGAGCGCCCTGCCGGCAGCAATAACTGCTGGGCTTTGAGTTAGATCGTCAGGCGATGTCGCAATCGTCTACGTCTCCCCCGCCAGCCAATCCAAAGGGGATATCCCCTGCCAGCATTTTGTCCTTCGACAACAACCCGGCATCCTCGAGCGCCTCGAAATCCGGCAAATCGCGCAGCGTGTCGAAGCCAAAGTGGGATAAAAACGCCTTCGTCGTCACATAGGTATAGGGCGCTCCCGGCTGCGGTGAGCGTGGCCCGGACGCAATAAGATCCTGCGAGCGGAGAACCCCGATCAGGTCGCGCGACACCTCCTTGCCGAAGAACGAAGAGAGTTCGCTGCGCGTGATTGGCTGGAAATAGGCGATGCACATCAACACCAATCCTTCCGATTGCGACAGTGCCCGTAAGCTCTCTGCCTGGCCTGAGGCGGTGCGGATGACGTCACCAAACGCCTTTTTGGTCCGGTGCTGCCAGCCGCCGGCGACCGAGACCAGCTCGTAGGGCCGGCCGGCGAGCTCGGCGCGGATGTCGTCGATGATCAGCTCGATGTTGCAGGTCTTGCCGACGACGCGCGCCAGAGTCTCACGAGTCGCGGGCGCGCTGGCGGCAAAGATCACCGCTTCGACCCGGCCCATCCATTCACGCCAGCGCAGTTCCGGCGGCAGGTGCTCGAGCTCGGTGTCGAGCAGCGCCGGCTGGCCAATTGGCCCTTTGCGTGCGGCAGATCCGGCCATGGTTACAGCCCAAACAGCCGGAAGGAGTCGCGACCGGACAGCTCCCGTACTGCCTCGAATGTTTGCAGCCGCTCGAACAGACGCCGCGCCCCGAACCGCGACAGGGTTTTGGTGGTCAGCGAGCCGGGCACAGCATCATCGTCGAGCAGTTTTTTGACCACCTCCCCTGCCCCCTTGGCGCGCAGCTTTGGCACCACCGCCGCAAGCCGCCCGGCGCGCCGCGACAGGTCTGCGGCCAGCCGCAAGGCGTCATCCGCGCCCTGCGCCAGCGCCAGGCACACCGCCCTTTCAAATTCCTTTTGCTCTCCCGGCCGAATCCGCTTGCCCCGATCGTCACTGGTTCGGAAGGCTGGGGAAAATACCTTGGCCATCAACAGCGGCACCGGCCGGAGCCAACGCAGTTTTTGCGCTAGCACCAGATCGGCACACCACCAGGCCAGCAATTCCGCTCCCGGCGACACCGAAACAATACGGCTGGCGACTGCCGCGACGGCAAATGGCGCCGGCCGACCGGAGCGGATCAGATCGTCAACTGCCCCCGGAAGATCGGCAAAACCGTCATCCCAGCGCAGGCCAAGCAGTTCGACCACCTCGGCCACTCTTTCGGCGTCGATTGCCGGCGGGCGCGATGCCAGCTGCCGCCATGCGGCCAGAATTCTGCCGGCGGGACCGGGATCGCCGTCGGCAGGACGCAGATACCAAGCATCGCGCAGCGCGGCCTCGTCCTCGGAGCGGCCGGCGAGGCGCACGGCCGCGGCGGCGCATTTCAGGGCGAGCCGCTGGCGCCAGGCGCCGGCCCATGTCGGCTCGGAGCTAACAGAAAAGTCGAGCGAATTCAGGGCTGCGCCGACAAAGAAAGCGGCATCGGTTTCGTGTTCGACCGGTCCGGCCGGCAACGCCCAGGCTGGCACGCGTGGCGGCGACGGCGAGGCAGCAGGCAATGGCTCGGCACGAATCATGAAATGGATGATAAATCGACCGTGCGCTTTATACCATCATCGCCGCACAAAAACGCACAGCCTGTCGTGGACAAATAACGACTGATAATGTTGCATTATCGTTCGTTTTGTTCTCTATAGTATGAATGGCGCAAAACATCGATCAGAACCCCGAAAGTGACGCTCTGAAGGGCGATGGATCGTCCCACAGCGCGAGGGCGCAGGATGATGTTGCGACAACACGGTTGTCGGCCGACATATCAGAGGCTGCTGACGGCCTTGATGCGGATCTGCCGGACATCATCGACATTGTCGAGGCCATGGGCCGCAACGCCGAAGACCAGGTGGCACTCCCCTCCCCTGTCCCGTCCGCCGCCTCAGGGCAGCGACTGTCCCGCCATCTCGAGCGTCTGGCCGATCGGGCGCGCGACTATGTCGAGGCGGCGAGCTCGGCCAACACCCGCCGCGCCTACACCGCCGACTGGAAGCATTTTAGCGCCTGGGCACGCCGCCAGGGTCTGGAGGTCTTCCCACCTAACCCACAGACCGTTGGCCTCTACATCACCGCTTGCGCCTCGGGGAAGGTAACAGGGGACAAGCAACCAAACTCCGTATCGACCATAGAGCGGCGGCTTTCGGCGCTCGGCTGGAATTATACGCAGCGCGGTCAACCCTTGGACCGCAAAGACCGCCACATCGCCACGGTGCTCGCCGGCATCCGCAACAGCCACGCAAAACCGCCGGCGCAGAAGGAAGCCATCCTCCCCGAGGATATGATCGCCATGCTGGAGACGCTTGACCGCGGCGCGCTGCGCGGCCTGCGCGACCGGGCGATGCTCTTGCTTGGCTTCGCCGGCGGGCTTCGCCGCTCCGAAATCGTTGGCCTTGATGTCGGCCGCGACCAAACAGAGGATTCTTCGGGCTGGATCGAGATTCTGGACAAGGGGGCACTGGTGACGCTACGCGGCAAAACTGGCTGGCGCGAGGTCGAAATCGGCCGCGGCTCGGCCGACAGCACTTGCCCGGTTGTTGCCTTGCAGACTTGGCTGAAGCTGGCGAGGATAGGTCATGGTCCGCTATTCCGGCGGGTCACAGGGCAAGGCAAGGCGGTTGGCGCCGAGCGGCTGAACGCCCAAGAGGTCGCCCGCCTGGTCAAGCGCGCGGCACTCGCCGCCGGCGTGCGTGGCGATCTGTCCGAAGGCGAGCGGGAGCAAAAGTTCGCCGGCCATTCGCTGCGCGCCGGCCTCGCCTCCTCGGCCGAAGTCGATGAACGCTACGTGCAAAAACAGCTCGGCCACGCCTCGGCGGAGATGACGCGCAGATATCAGCGGCGCCGCGACCGATTCCGGGTTAATCTCACCAAGGCTTCAGGGCTGTAGAGCGATAAAGAGCCCCCTCCCCTGCCCTCAGTTCGCTGCAGCGTTGCTTGCCTCCGAGGAGGCTTCCTCGATAGACAAGGCACGCAACACGGCTGCCGGCTCTCTTTCCATAATGCGAAGCAAGGTTCGCGCAGCGCCGCTTGGTTGTCGCTTGCCCTGTTCCCATTTCTTGTAGCCGGACGGACTGGTGCCCAGCACCGTCGCCATCTCGTCCTGGGTAAGATCGAGCTTCTTGCGGACGGCTTTCGCATCGACCGTACCGACGTCCACGTTGTGCACCTTGATGCCGGGGACGTCCTTGCCCTGTGAATGGGCCAGAGCCTCGGACATGGCCTGGATCAGATCCCCGCCAAATTTTGTCATCTCACTCATGTCCTGCTCCTGTAAGCTGCCTTGATCGCCTTAGCGAATGCCGCAACTGCCTTGGCTTCGTCGGGTTTCAGGTCGACCTTCTCATTCTTGCCGTAAGCGAGAAGCGCATAGATTGGTGCATCGTCGCTGTACCAATAGTAGATGACACGTGCTCCGCCGCGCTTGCCCTTGCCTTTGGCGCCGAACCGAACCTTTCGCACGCCACCTGTGCCGGGTATCTCGTCACCGATCTGCGGGTTAGCTGCGAGGAAGTCGATCAGTTCCTTCCGCTCATCATCGCTGAACAGCTCAGCCGCCTGCTTGATGAACAACGGTGTCTCGGCGACGGTCTGCATGCGCTTCCTATAACCCAATGGGTTATATATGAGATGCTGGCAGGGCAGAGTCAATGCCGGTGGATCACGGCAACGACGCTTTCAACGGATCGTTTGTCCTTATCCTCTGTGTTTGGAAAACCGCTCCTAAAACTCATTCTCAGGCACTGCAGATGGCCATTGACCCCAAAAATCGCGCTTCCCGTCGACCACACTGCCGGCTGATCGGCTATGCGCGCGTCTCCACGGACGGGCAAACGACCCAGGCTCAGGAAATGGAGCTGCGCGCGGCCGGTTGCGACTCAATCGTCGAGGAGCACGGTTCCGGTGCCTCTCGCGCCCGCCCTGCCCTATCGAAGCTCCTGCGTGAGATAGGCGCCGGCGACACGCTCGTGGTCGTGCGCCTCGATCGCCTGGCGCGCTCGGTCAGCCATTTGCTCGAGGTGATCGAGGACCTTACGGCCAAGAGCGCGCATTTTAGTTCGCTGCGAGATCCGATCGACACGACTACACCCCAGGGAATGTTCTCGCTGCAGGTCCTCGGCGCAGTAGCGCAGCTCGAGCGCGCGTTGATCTCTGAGCGCACCAAGGCAGGAATCCGTGCGGCCAAGGCCAAGGGAAGACTTCCGGGCAATCCAGGTGTCCGCGAACGCCGGCCGGAAGCTCTGGCGACGATGACGGCGGCCCAGAAGGCGGCTTATGGCGCGCGCATCCAGGCCACGGTCGACCAGTGGCTGCCGACGGTGCGCCGGATGCGTCCGGACCATACCTGGGACGACATTGCCCGTGTGCTGAAGCAGCGAGGTCTCGACTGGACGCCGGAAAGGCTGCGCCGGGCGGTGAAATGGCTTGTTGCCAAGCACCTCGCCGACTCCGGCCTGCTCAAAAAGTCCCCTCCCCGTCTGCCGGAAGACCGTCTGATGACGCTGGTGGCGGGTATCCACGCCTCGAATCCTAGTCTCACGCTGCGCGAGATCGCTGGCCAGCTCGAGCGGCTGCACGAAAGGACGCCGCGGGGCGGCTCTAATTGGGCGCCGTCCTCGGTGAAAAACCTGATCGATCGGGCTCGCCGAACCGGATTGATCGAGTCCGAGCAGGACGTCGCTGCAACGGCTCACTGATCCGGCCATCATCGGAACTTCGGACTCTTGAGGGATTTCAGCAGCGATGCAGAGACCTGAAGGTCGGGCGACCCGTCGTCGTCGCCAGACGAAGGCTTGCCCCCTGCCCTGCTGGCCGGCTTGTCGGCCTCTAGCTTTGCCCGGACCAACGCCATGATCATCGGCCAGGTGGAGAATTTCCCATCTCGGGCGCGGTCGGTCAGGCTTCGCAGATAGCCGCCGGCGTTGTTGATCTGCTCCGTCCGCTGGTAAATGGCGGCCAGGGTAATCGCGGCATGCTGCTGACCCATGACCTCGCGGGCTTCGCGCCAGGCGCTGGGGCTGATACCGAGGAACGGACGGGCCAGCTCGGCGGCGGCCAGAAAATCGCGCCAGTGGCGGATATCGCCGCCTTGGGCAAGCTCCCGCAGGTTAGGGCAGGCTTCCAGCACGATCCCCAAAGGCAGCTCGCGCTTCGGCAAGCTCCGCAGGTTGTCGTGTTCCGCGGCGGTGCCGCCCGCTTCTTCTTTATTTCCCAAGCCATTTTCAGATTCAGAAATGGGGTCTGGATTTGAATTCTGTATGTGACGACCATTATGGGACTCATTGGCGTCCGGATTGTGTGGTTTTGCGAATGATTCCAATACCTCGCGGATCTCGGTGTAGAGACCGTGCAGGTCGGTACAGACATCGTCGACGAGCTGGCGAGGGGCAGAGCGCGGCAGGCGGCCGACGATCGCCTGGTAGGCGTGCAGTACGCTGGTCCAATTGCCAGGCACGTTCTCCTCAATGCCGGCCTCGATCAGCTTGACGATGTCCCTCCGCAGCAGCGTCAGACGTTCCTTGGCGACATGGAAGGCCCTCTTCTCGGCTCTGATAGCCTCCGCCAAGTCCTGAAACTCTTCGGCGCGTGCGATGATCGGCGACAGATCGAAGCCATAGGCCTGCTCGATCTGCCCTCCCCTGCCCTTGCGCGCGAACCGCTTGCCGTTCGGACTGTCACGGCGAACGATCAAGCCGCAGTCGACGAGCACGGCCAAGTGCCGGCGCAGCGTCGTCGCCGGCATGCCATTGGCACGGGCCGTAAGCGCCTCGTTGGACGGCCAGACGATGAGGTCGCCGTTGGCCGAGAGCTGCGGCTCGAGGTGAAACGACAGAAGGGCATTCAGGAGCGTCAGCGACCGGTCTGTGGCGCCGAGCAACTCCTTGGCGTCGCGGATGGAATAGAACACCTTCCATTTGTCGACAGTAGCGCCTTTCGGCGCGGACTTTGCGGCGACCTGACTTGTGATCATGCCAAGAGTCATGGACCGCCGCCCGAAGGGCGTCGTTGAGATATACGTCTGCATTTCCTTTACCTTTTGTTAAGGCAAAGAAGTCCGGTCGCCGAAACGGCGCTGAGCCTCGAAAGGCTCTTGACGGTAATTCTCGGAAGTGCGATTCTTTCAACCTGCCAAGATTGAGAAAGGGCTTCCGGAATTTGTTTCGGGGGCCTTTTTTCTGTGCCGGTCCGTTTACGCTTGGTCGTGGCTATTCGTTTTCTCCCGTCCCTCCCCTCTCGTTGCGGTATGATCGGAAAAGATCGGGGAGCTTGCTGACCAAAAAGTCCACAAACTCCTCGTCCTCGCCGTGAGTGAGCTCGATGCGCGATCGCTTGGCTGTCCGCAAGACGCGCGCTATCTCAATGCCGTCGGCGCTGCTGACGGTGACCGGATCGGTGCCGGCATCTTTCGTATTCTGTTTCTTCGCTGCAGAGAGAAGTAGCGACAAGCGATCGTTCGTATGGGCCGCTAAGAACGCGTCCGATTCGGCGGCCTTTCTGATCCGTTCCATCACCTTTGGATCCGCGATCGCGTCAGCCAGGGCGAGCCAGCGCGGCCGACCCACCTTAGGCGCCCGTCCGATGGACCTTTGCAGGTCAGATGGCACCGCTGTCGCGACCGCAATCAGCTTTGATACCTCGGCGCGGTCAATCGACAGGGCCGACTGAGTTATGGAGCGCTGAAACCCGGCCTCTTCCAGCGTGAGCGCGAAGGCCGCGCGCTCGATGAAACTCAGATCCTCGCGTGCAGAATTTTCGATTCCCTGCGCGACAACAAGGTCCGCGTCTGACAGTTCGCGGACATAAGCCTTGACCCTGATGCCGAGGGAACGCGTTACGCGAACTCGGCGATGCCCGTACGCCGACTGATAGCGCCCTGGCTTGGTCGGGTGTTCGCGCACGAGTATCGGAATTTCCTGGCCGCTCTCGGCGATCGACTGGCGCAACGAGGCGTCAGCGTCGGAATCCTGCTCTGCGAACCTATCGGCGAATGGCGAAGGATCAACCGTCCCCGGATCGAGCTGGATGGCGACTGTGCCGGTGGCAAGCTGCTCGCGGAGTGCTTCATACTGACGCTCGACGTCCGAGAATGTGTCCTTCAGCGACCGAACCGCTCCCGATGTCACGCGGGCGACCGGCTTGCTGTCGATAGGAGGCGCTTCCTCTGGGGCAGCAAACATTGAACGGATCGATTGCGTTCTCTTGCTCATCCGACACGGCCTCCGCTCTGTTCCCACCCCAGGAGCGGACCGGACTCCCGAGATGTTTCAATGTTGGCAGCTGCCAACATTGCGAGAAGCGGGTTGGTAGCCCCGCGCCTGGGAACCGGTGACCAGCCGATGGTCCCATTGTTGGCAGCTGCCAACAATGCGCCGTTCACTCGCCCACCCAGAGCTTGCATTATCGACCCCATACTCGGTTGATAAGCCCGATTGCTTCCTCGTTCACGGCGTTGATCGACTCCATCGCGCGCTCGTAAACCGTTCGGCCGACTGAACCCCTGGTGAGCTCGAAGAGTGACTGCTTGGTCAGACCTGCATTGGCAATCGCAGTCGACTTCCACGCTGTCGCAGCGAACACATTTGGCCCGAACAGGTCACGAAGGAGGGCAAGGATTTCTTGTTCTGGCACGTCGCGCGGGTCATGCCTCGTGACCAGAAACTTCAGAAAATCGTACTCAAGCCTGCCTCCAGCATCCTCGATCACCGAGACGAGTTCCGACGTCATCAGCATGAACTGACTCATCGAGGCAACGTCGACCATCTGAGGATGAATCGTCACGATCATGCCAGTAGCCGCATTGAGAGCACCCATCGTCAGGAAGCCAAGTTGCGGTGGGCAATCCACCACCACGACATCAAAGTCGTCGTCGATCGCCGAAATGGCCCGCGCTACGCGTCGGAAGAACAGGTCTTCGGGACGCCCCTTGCTGGCCATCATGTTCCTAGGAGTCTGATGCTCGAACTCCATAAGCTCGAGGTTACCCGGAACAATGCTCACACCGGGGAAGTAGGTCGGCCTGACGACTTCCTTCATCTCGATGCGATGTTCGTCGTACCGAATTGCCCCATAAAGAGTTGCATTCTCGGGGATGTCGAACTCCGGCTGGTAACCAAACATCGTAGAGAGGGACGCCTGCGGATCGAGGTCAACCGCAAGCACACGATAACCTTGAAGAGCAAGACCTTGTGCGAGATACAAGGAGGTGGTCGTTTTTGCTGAGCCGCCCTTGAAGTTCGCTACGGTGATGACTTGCAGCTTGTCACCCGGCCGCCGACGCGGCCAGAACTTCAGCGCTTCCTTGGGTCGCGTATCCGCAAGATAGGCTCGAAGCTCATTCACCTGCTCCAGCGTATAGGACCGCCGGCCGCCTGTGCTGAGCTCGGGGGAGGGACCAAGTCCGTCGAGCGACAGTTGCCGCAAATACCCGTCAGAAACACCGACGATCTGTGCTACCTCGCCGGAACTAAAGGGTCGCAGATACTTTTGCGCAGTAGGCGGAAAGGCGCGCTCGCCCGCTGCGCGAAGGCGTGCGGACAGAGCTGCTGCCATGCGGCCGATGTGCTCGGACGTGCGTTCAGATACATTGATGTCGGTGGCTGAACTCACATTCGCCCTCTTGCCAGACGGTTTATTAGCGTAAGACGCGCTATTGCCGTCTGGAGTTAAGGCACGATTCCCGTATTCCGACAAGGGAGTTAAGGTTAACGAGACCTTAACAGACTCCCCTAGGCGACCCCATCAGAACCCCGCTATGCGGGTGATTTCCCGTTACAAAACAATCGTCTATGGCATTCTTGAGTTCAGCACTCGCGCCAAGGATCGCTAATACATTTGCTAGTGTGTCGCGACGTCCTTCAGCTGTTTGGCCCGGCCATATTGTCCCGCGAACCCGACTCAGCACGCTCCGCGGCGAGAATCGCACTCATACATTCGCTAGTCGCGGCGTGTCCCGCATCGTGGCCAGTTGTCTCCGAAAGCAATCGAATCGGAGCAATACTGATGCAGGTCCTGGCCCTTGCTGCACGAAACCACTCTGAGATGGGCGACCACGATGTCCCCGGCTCTCTGCCCGCCGACAGGTCCAGTTTCGTTCGTCCGGCCGGATATGGCTCGACCTTCCGCGCTTGCCGCGCGCAGCCTGAGTGAGCGACGAGGACCGAACCCATGGCTCAGCTACGCTCCCATCCGCGCCTGATCCGCAAGCTGCAGGAAGCGCTCGGCGACCAGCTTTGCGTCGCGCTCGACGATCCGACAGTCGTCGAGATCATGCTCAACCCGGATGGCAGGCTGTTCATCGAGCGACTCGGCCACGGCGTGGCGCCCGCCGGTGAGATGAGTGCGGCAACAGCCGAGATCGTCATCGGCAGCGTCGCCCATGCGCTCCATTCGGAAGCGGACGACGACCGGCCCATCATCTCGGGCGAGATGCCGATTGGCGGGCACCGTTTCGAAGGATTGCTTCCGCCCGTTGTCGCGTCCCCGACCTTCACCATCCGGCGGCGCGCATCGCGGTTGATTCCTCTGGATGACTATGTCGCCAGCGAGGTGATGACAGAGGAACAGGTCTGCGTTATCCGCAACGCCATCGCGTCGCGCCTCAACATCGTTATCTCGGGCGGCACAGGGTCGGGAAAGACGACGCTCGCCAATGCGGTTATCGCCGGAATCGTCGAGACGTCGCCGGACGATCGACTGCTGATCCTCGAGGATACTGCGGAAATCCAGTGTGCGGCCGAGAATGCCGTGGCGCTGCATACCAGCGACACCATCGACATGGCGCAGCTCCTGAAGAGCACGATGCGGCTTCGCCCTGATCGCATCATCGTCGGCGAAGTTCGCGACGGGGCGGCCCTGACGCTCCTGAAGGCGTGGAATACCGGCCATCCGGGCGGCGTAACGACAATCCATTCCAATACGGCCGAGTCAGGCCTGCGCCGCCTTGAGCAGCTCACTGCCGAGGCAAGTCAGCAGCCGATGCGCGAGGTGATCGGCGAGGCGGTCGATCTGATCGTCTCGATCGAGCGCGCGCCGAAGGGCCGCATCGTTCGCGACATCCTCCATGTGGAGGGCTTCGCCAACGGCCGCTACCAGACCGAATCCTACTCACGAAAGACGGAACGCCATGTCGCCTGAACGGATTTGCGCGCTCGCGCTGGCAACGCTTGCACTTGGTCTCGCCGTAGGCGACCCCGCGTTCGCCGCTGGCGGCGGTGGCTTGCCATGGGAGGGTCCACTGCAGCAGATCCAGCAATCGATCACCGGGCCGGTCGCGGGGTTCATCGCGCTCGCGGCCGTTGCGATCGCCGGCGGCATGCTGATCTTCGGCGGCGAGTTGAATGATTTCGCGCGGCGCTTGATATACGTCGTGCTCGTCGCAGGCATCCTGCTCGGCGCCACCCAGATCGTCGCTCTGTTCGGTGCGAGCGGCGCATCCATCGGCGATGTAGCGCTCACACCGAAAGTCGAAAGAGCAGGGGAGGGTGCGGCCTATGTCTGACCCCGTCACTGCTTCCGGCTCAGGCCTCGACCGCTCACGCATCCATCGGGCGCTATCGCGTCCGAATCTCCTGCTCGGCGCCGACCGGGAACTGGTGGTCCTGCTGACAGGGCTCGCGGCCATCATCCTGATCTTCGTGGTGCTGACGCCCTATTCGGCGCTGTTCGGCATCGCGATCTGGATCGTCGTCGTCGCCGCATTGCGCATGATGGCCAAGGCCGATCCGATGATGCGTCGCGTCTATGCCCGGCATATCGGCTACCGGCCATACTACAGGGCGAGCTCCACGCCCTGGCGCCGGTTCTGAGGCTGGCGAGATGGTGGCGCTGAGTTCCTTCCGGCATTCCGGGCCGTCCTTTTCGGACCTTGTGCCTTATGCGGCGTTGGTCGCCAACGGCGTGATCCTGCTCAAGGATGGCTCGCTAATGGCCGGCTGGTACTTTGCCGGTCCGGATTCCGACAGCTCGACTGACCCTGAGCGCAACGAGGTCTCGCGCCAGATCAACCTGATCCTGGCGCGCCTGGGATCAGGCTGGATGATCCAGGTGGAGGCGGTGCGTGTGGCGACGTCGGATTACCCGGCGCGCGAGCAATGCCATTTCCCCGATCCGGTAACGCGTGCGATCGACGACGAACGCCGGGCACACTTCCAGGAGGGGAGGGGGCATTTCGAGAGCACGCATGCGCTGATCCTGACCTGGCGCCCGCCGGAGAAGACGCGGTCTGGTCTTGCTCGCTATGTCTATTCCGACACCGAGAGCCGCGTGGCCCGCTATGCCGACACCGTGCTCGACAGCTTCCAGACCTCGATCCGCGAAGTCGAGCAGTATCTCGGCAATTTGCTTTCGATCCGCCGTATGGTGACGCAATTGGTCGAGGAGCGCGGTGGCTTCCAGACGGCGCGTTATGACGAGCTGTTCCAGTTCATCCGCTTCTGCATCACCGGCGAGAACCACCCAATCCGCCTGCCCGAGATCCCGATGTATCTCGATTGGCTGGCAACGGCTGAGTTCCATCATGGCCTCTCGCCAATGGTCGAGAATCATTATCTCGCCGTGGTGGCGATCGACGGCTTTCCGGCGGAGAGCTGGCCCGGCATCCTCAACAGTCTCGACCTGATGCCGATGACGTATCGCTGGTCGAGCCGCTTCATCGTCCTAGACGAACAGGAGGCCCGCCAGAAGCTGGAACGCACCCGCAAGAAATGGCAGCAGAAAGTGCGGCCCTTCTTCGACCAGCTGTTCCAGACGCAATCGCGCTCGGTCGATCAGGACGCCATGATGATGGTGGCCGAGACCGAGGATGCGATTGCCCAAGCGTCCTCGCAACTCGTGGCTTACGGCTACTACACGCCAGCCATCGTCCTGTTCGACGACAATGAGACCCGCCTGCGGGAGAAGGCGGAAGCGGTGCGTCGGCTCATCCAGGCCGAGGGGTTCGGGGCGCGGATCGAGACGATGAACGCGACGGAGGCCTTTCTCGGCAGCCTGCCGGGCAATTGGTACGCAAATATCCGTGAACCGCTGATCAACACCCGAAACCTTGCCGACCTGATCCCGCTCAACTCCGTCTGGTCGGGCGCGCCGACAGCACCTTGCCCATTCTATCCGCCGGCGTCGCCGCCGCTGATGCTAGTCGCATCCGGCTCCACCCCTTTCCGGCTGAACCTGCATGTCGACGACGTCGGCCACACCTTGATCTTCGGGCCGACCGGATCGGGCAAATCGACGTTGCTGGCACTGATCGCCGCGCAGTTCCGACGCTACGCGCATTCCCAGATATTTGCCTTCGACAAGGGACGCTCGATGCTGCCGCTCACACTGGCTGCCGGCGGCGACCACTACGAGATCGGTGAATCCGAAGGGGAGGGCGGTCCTCGCCTCGCATTCTGCCCACTTTCCGACCTCGCTTCGGATGGGGATCGGGCATGGGCGTCGGAATGGATCGAGACGCTGGTCGTGTTGCAGGGTGTGACCATCACTCCGGACCACCGCAATGCCATCTCGCGGCAAGTCGCGCTGATGGCCGACTCCAGCGGCCGGTCGCTTTCTGACTTCGTATCCGGGGTCCAGCTGCGCGAGATCAAGGAGGCGCTGCACCATTACACCGTCGACGGCCCTTTGGGGCAGTTGCTCGACGCCGAGAGCGACGGGCTGTCACTACGCTCCTTCCAGACTTTCGAGATCGAGCAGTTGATGAACATGGGCGAGCGCAGCCTCGTCCCGGTCCTGCTTTATTTGTTCCGGCGTATCGAGAAGCGGCTGACCGGAGAGCCCAGCCTGATCATTCTCGACGAGGCCTGGCTGATGCTCGGCCATCCGACCTTCCGGGACAAGATCAGGGAATGGCTGAAGGTGCTACGCAAGGCGAACTGCGCGGTCGTACTGGCCACGCAGTCGATCTCGGACGCCGAGCGCTCCGGCATCATCGACGTGCTGAAGGAAAGCTGCCCGACCAAGATCTGCCTGCCGAATGGTGCCGCTCGCGAACGCGGCACGCGGGAGTTCTATGAGCGCATCGGCTTCAACGAGCGCCAGATTGAGATCGTCGCGACGGCCTTACCGAAGCGGGAATACTACGTGGTTTCGGCGGATGGGCGCCGCCTGTTCGACATGGCGCTCGGCCCTATTGCCCTTTCCTTCGCCGGCGCCTCCGGCAAGGACGATCTGAAGCGCATCGTGGCGCTGAAGGCCGAGCAGGGCGGCGACTGGCCGATTCACTGGCTCCAGCAGAGAGGAATAGGCGATGCCGAAACCATCCTTCACCGCGGCTAAGGCTGCAGCGGCGGCCGCCATCGCCGCCAGCATGTTCAACATCTCGCCAGCCCTGTCGGGCGCAGTCACGGGGCAGGCGACCGAATGGACGCAGCTCCTCAACAATGGCGAGCTGATCACGATGGTCGGCAAGTCGACCGAGCAGATCAACAATCAGGTCACGCAGATCACGCAGCTGGCGGAGCAGATCCAGAACCAGATCAGGATCTACGAGAACATGCTGCAGAACACGATGCAGCTGCCTAGCCATATCTGGGGTCAGGTGGAGAACGACCTCAACCGTCTGCGCGACATCGCTGCGCAAGGGCAGGGGATCGCGTTTTCCATGTCCAATGCCGACGACGTTCTGAAACAACGGTTTCAGTCCTATGCGCAATTCAAGACCAAACTGCCCGACGCGGCGAGCTTCTCGTCCACCTACCAGGACTGGTCGACAACGAACCGCGATACGATCGCCGGCACCTTGAAGGCAGCTGGGCTCACGGCAGAGCAGTTTTCGTCCGAAGAGTCGACCATGAGTTCGCTGCGCTCGATGTCGGAATCAGCCGATGGCCAGATGAAGGCTCTCCAGGTCGGGCATGAGATCGCCGCCCAGCAGGTGGCGCAATTCCAGAAGCTGCGAGGGCTGGTGTCGCAGCAGACGACGATGATGGGCACCTGGTTCCAGTCGGAGCAGGCGGATAAGGATTTTGCCCAGGCTCGGCGCGAAAAGTTCTTCAACGCGACGCCGCCCGGTGTGCGGGGAGGCCAGACCATGGAGCCGCGCTGGTGAGCCGATCGACGATCATCGTCCTCACTATCGGCGCGATCGGCCTTTGCGCCGGCGCTGCGATCTGGATCACGGCCCAAACCAATCCCGCGCCATCGGAGGCGGTAGCGCCTCTCTCGCCGCACGATTCCGAAAGGCGGAAGCGTGCCGCGGACTTCATCGGCGGCGACCCAAACCGCGACGTGCGCGGCGGGCAGGAGATGAAACTGAAATGGTGACAACCCGGCCTTCCCGCGGCCTCGAACTGACCTTCATTGCGATCGCGCTCGTGCTGCTGGCATGCGCGCCGGCGCTCGCGCAGCAGGGTGATGTTCTGACCACGCTCGAGAGCCAGGTTTCGACAGCGGCCAAGGGGTGGGAAACGACCGTGATGAACGCGGCGCGCTCCCTGTTCTGGATCCTTGCCGGGATCGAGATCGGCATCGCGGCCGTCTGGCTCGCGCTCCAGGCAGCCTCGCTCGACGCATGGTTCGCCGAGCTGGTGCGGCGGATCATGTTCATCGGCCTCTTTGCCTTCATTCTCGACCAGGGACCGAGCTTTGCCAAGGCGGTGGTCGACAGCCTGTTCCAGATCGGCGCCAATGGCGGCTCGGCTTCACCAGCCAACATCTTCGACGCCGGCATCCGCGTCGCCTCAAAAATGTCGGAGCAGGCGCAGTTCGGTGTATTCGAGGACAACGCTCTGGCGATCGCCGCCGTCTTCGCCATGGTCATCGTGGTGATCTGCTTCAGCCTGGTGGCGGCGATCTTCGTTGCCGTAATGGTCGAGATGTATGTCGGGCTGCTCGCCGGCATGATCATGCTGGGGCTCGGCGGGTCCTCCTTCACCAAGGATTTTGCGATCCGCTACCTGATCTACGCATTTTCGGTCGGCATGAAGCTCATGGCGCTGGTGATGATCGCGCGCATTGGCTCCGAGGTGTTGCTCGGCCTTGCGGAGGCGCCGACCGCGACGTCCGACCAGTTCATCACCACGCTGGCTATCGCAGGGATTTCGGTGGTTGTGTTCATCATCGCCATGTACGTGCCACCGATCGTCCAGGGCGTAGTGCAAGGCGCCTCGATCGCCGGCGGCATGGAGGCCATCCGCCATGGCGGCCAAGCAGCGACATTTGCAGCGGGTGGCGCGTTCCTTGGCGCGAACGCCGCGCGAACGGGGGCGTCAGTCGCAAGTTCGGCGCACGCCGGTGGCTCATCGATGGCGGGAGCAGCGCTGCGTGGCATGGCGTCCGGCATCGGCAATGCCGGATGGGCCGCGGGATCGGCCGCGAAGGAAAAGGCCATCGCCTCGCCCGGCGCCTATGCCGGGTCGTTGCTCGGCCTGGCAAACGCCAAGCTCGACCAGACGCGGCAGAAGGGCTCTCCAACGCCCCCGCCTCCGCCACCCCTTCAGGACAAGTGAGCGGAGAACAGCCTCAGCATGGCCACCAATACCCCACCCGACAATCCCTTCATCGCCGCACGTCAGGAGTGGAACGAGCGCTATGGATCCTATGTGAAGGCAGCGGCCGCGTGGCGTATCGTCGGCATCACCGGCATGCTGATGGCGGTGATCGGCTTCTCCTACGCGCTGTTCCAGAGCACGCAGGTCAAGCTCGTTCCCTATATCGTGGAAGTGGACAAGCTCGGGACTTCGGCGAGCGCCGGCTTCCCGCAGCAGATCGAATATGCCGATCCTCGCGTCGTGCGTGCCACGCTCGGCAGCTTCGTCTCGAACTTTCGTTCGGTGACGCCGGATGCAGTTGTCCAGAAGCAGTATATCGACCGGACCTACGCGCTGCTGCGCACCTCCGATCCGGCGACCGAGAAGGTGAACAGCTGGTTCCGGAGCAACTCACCCTTCGAGAAGGCGAAGTCGGCTACCATCGCCATCGAGGTGAACAATGTCGTTCCGCTCTCGAACCAGAGCTACCAGATCGACTGGACCGAATATCAGCGCGACCGGAAGGGCAAGGAGACGGCGGTGCGCCGCTTCCGTGGCATCGCGACGGTCACACTAACACCGCCCCAGGACGAGGGCGTGATCCGCCTCAATCCGATCGGCCTCTACCTGCGGGACTTCGAATGGACCGCCCAGCTTTGAAAGGCCCGCGCATTCTCATGACCATCAATAGGACCAGAGTTCAAACGGTGCTGTTCTCCGCTGCGCTGACCTGCGGAGTTCTGCTGGCTGTCGTGGCCGACGCGAGCGCGCAGGCCATGAACGCCAATGAGGCGAAGGGCACCGGGATTTCCGGGCAGTGGCGCGGGTCGCGCGGACTCGTGACCAAAGGCGCCGACGGGAAGGTAATCTTTCTCTACGGCGAGATCCAGCCGTCGGTCGTCTGCTCGCCCTTGCAGGTCTGCGACATCGAGCTTCAGGCCGGCGAGGTGGTTCGTGACGTGCTGGTCGGCGACACGGTGCGTTGGAAGGTCGAGCCTGCAACCTCGGGTGCGGTCGGCGGGCAGGCAATCCACCTGATCGTCAAGCCATCGGAGCCGGGGCTGGTGACGTCCATGGTCGTCACCACATCGCGCCGGACCTATCACATCCAGCTTAAGTCGCATCAGAGCCAATACATGGCGCGCGTCGGCTTCGAATATCAGGAAGACGTCTCGACCAAGCTCGCCGACATCAATGCGCGGCTGGAAGCCAGCACGATCCCGGGCGCCGGCATTCCGGCCGAGCAGCTGAACTTTCAGTACAGCGTCAGTGGCCGCGCGGGCTGGCGGCCGACGCGTGTCTATTCCGACGGGCAGAAGACCTACATCCAGTTCCCCCGCTCGCTGTCCGGACAGGATGCTCCGGTGCTGTTCGTCGTCTCCGGCGGGGAAAACCGCGTTGTCAACTATCGCATGAAGGGCAACATGATGGTGGTCGATTACAATATCGACCGCGCCGTCCTCGTCTCCGGCGTCGGCTGGAAGCGGGAGAAGATAACGATCCGGCGCGGAGGCTGACCATGCAGCGCATCCTCTCCGTCCTTTTCCTATCGGCGATGCTCGCCGGCTGCCAGACGTTGGGGGCGGATGACCTGGTCGCTAGCTCCGCGCCACAGGAGCTTTCCGGCCCTGCCGCCAGCGCCATCGCCGGCGACATGGTGAGCCGCCTCGCCGAGCATGTCGGACCGGGCACCGGCACGATCCTGCTCAAACCCGACGGGTCGCCGTTCGGCGGCGCGCTTGAGGCCTCGCTCAAGGTGTGGGGCTATGCAGTGGTCAGCGACCAGAAGACCGATACCGAGAAGCTGATTCCGCTTGCCTATGTAATCGACACCTATGACGGCCAGGTCCTGGCGCGACTGTCCACGAGCTCCATTGATCTTGGCCGTGCATATAGCGCGACAGCCGCAGGTGCTGCGCCGACAAGTCCGCTATCGGTCATGCGGCACGGATAGGGGAGGGGAGCATGGTCCAGTCACTCAAGCTCGGTGGCGCAGCCGAGGGCGCGGAGCCCAGTATTCGGCGCATCAACCGTCTGCCGATTTTGATCGCGATCGGCCTCGTCATCGCCTTCCTCGCTGTCATCATCTACGGCTTGACCTCCCGCGGCCTGTATTTCCGGGGCGATCCCGGAATTGAGGAAAGCTCCGGCAATCCCGCATCGACCTATGCCGACCAGCTGAAGCGCGGCGTCTCGGACGGCATCATCGGTGAACCCGCAGAGGTGCCTGCCTTCCAGCCCACACCCGTCGAGCGCGTCGAAGCCGAGAATCCATTCACCCCGCGTCCCGCCGCCGAACCTGCCGTCCAGCGTGAACCGCAGCTCGAACCGGACACCCTCTGGCGGGCACGCCTTGAGCGCGAAGCCGAGGAGCAATATTTGCGCGAGCGCAGTCGCCAGCGCATGGCCCGTCTGCAGGCAAACGATGCGGCATATGATTCACCGCTCGCGGTAAGCACCGACAAGCTTCAGGGGCGCTCGAATGCTGGCGCCGATCCGGCCATGGCGGGCGGCAATGCGAGCGCTTCGCGCGCCGGCTCGACCTCCGATCTCTATGCCGCGGCGCTCCAGGCCGGGCTCGGCGGGCAGAACCTCGATGGGAACGGCCAACGGACCAAGGAGGATTTTTTCAACGCCGACATCAAGGAGCTTGGCTACCTCCCCAACCAGGTCGTTCCGCAGCAATCACTCTACGAGCTGAAACGCGGTTCGGTGATCCCGGCGACCCTGATCACCGGCATTAATTCCGACCTTCCCGGCCGCATCAACGCGCAGGTTAGCCAGAACGTCTATGACACCGCCACCGGCCATCGCCTGCTGATCCCCCAGGGCACAAAGCTGTTCGGACGCTACGACAGCAAAGTTTCGTTCGGACAGAGCCGTGTCCTCGTCGTGTGGACGGACATCATCTTCCCGAATGGCTCGACCCTGCAGATCGGCGGCATGGCCGGCACCGACGCCCAAGGCTATGGCGGTTTCAACGACAAGGTGAACAACCATTATTTGAAGACGTTCGGCTCGGCGGTGCTGCTGGCCATTATCGGGACAGGAATCGACATGGCGCTACCGGAGAGCTCGACGCTCGCCACCCAGGACACCGCCTCCGATGCCGCGAGGAGGAATTTCGCGGAGACGTTCGGCCGCGTCGCCGAACGCACGATCAACAAGAATCTCGACGTTCAACCGACACTGGAGATTCGCCCAGGATACAAGTTCAACGTCCTCGTCGACCAGGACGTCATCTTCCCCGGCGCATTTCGGGGCTGATGGTGGGACCAGGGATCCTGTCCCCGCCAAACTCATGCTCGCCGGGCCGACTTGTCAGCACACGACAGAAACCGCTTCAAGCTCAAACCGGCCAACAAAATGTAAGGCGGCATGGCGAGCGAATAGTGACCACAGTTTAATTCCAAAATATTTGGCCTAGCTCCGGCGTCCTTCAGCCTCTGCATGAACCTGTCCGATAGCTCTGGCAACACCACTTTGTCTCTCTTAGCCAACACAACCTGAAGATCGAGATCAGGCCGTGCCAAACTATGTGCGTAATTCTCCAAGTTAAGTGGACCCCAGGCCCTTCTGAGATCAGACAGCTTAACCTCAGGCTCAAGGCTATCACGTATCAATCGTGTCGCGCGACCCGTCCAAACCATATCCGCGAGACTCCCCGCCGTCAGAAACAACGAGGCTTTTGACACAGCCGAGTCGTGCGCAGCGATCAACCCTGCGATCCAGGAACCTAAGCTCATACCGAGAACCGCAATCTCTCGATAGCCTTCGCTCTTCAACCATCGTATGAGTTTTCGCCCGTCCAATACTGCCTGCCTTACGGATTGGATCGTTCGACCGAGATTAGGGCTAAGCATATAATCGGCGTGCAGGGACCCGGGACGGCTGCGCTCGAAGTGATAAGGCATAGCAATCTCGACAACCGTGATGCCACGCAGCGAGAAAAAGTTGGCAATTTGACGATTCCGCGCGCTTGCATTCCAATGGTGAAAAATCACCATCGCCTGATCGAACGACCCGCTTTCTGTGATTTTCGCCGAGACGACATTGTTCTGTTCGATATCAGTAGAAATGTCCGATGGAAATTTGAGCCATCCATCTTCCCTTTCAAAACCCTGATCCCCCCCACTCGGCTCATCGAAAAAGGTTGGATCCCCCACGGCCTGGTCCGCAAGGGTACAGAATTCATCGATACTTGTTATCTTATTCGCACCTGGAAAGGCCCGGTCGGCGTCAAGGATAAAATCGGTTGTTTTTTTCGCCTCATCACCGCGTCGTGCCCGCCGCTCATCCCAACGATCAAGCCAACTATGATACACTCTGATCGTTTCCTAGTTCGCTCGCCCGCCCTCGGCCAAACCCTGGATCAATTAGGCCGTATATCGCGAGCAGCACTGCAATGCCCAGAAGGATCGAAAAGCCAGCAAATGCATCGATCAGTAAGTAGCAAGCGGCGAGTAACCCAACAACCGCCGCCATTCTCCATGAAGGTATACAAATCCGATGTTTGATACCTATATGAATGAAGCCGTACAGAAACACGAAACAAGTCGAAATAACAATAAGGAGGCTGCTGTAGTAGTTCGGCCTACGATAGCTGACCCCAGCACTCACATCATCGCTCCCATAGAAAGCTGAAGACATATCGTCCACCAACCAAGCCACAATGTTCTCTCCACTTGATGTCAGGTAAGCACTTTGGACCTTCATGACTATGGCGATCAAAACCCCCAAAATAGTACACCGAAAAACACCGTGCATCACCCTGTGGCTAGTTATATTGATTTCGTGCTGAGAGACTATTCCCGCCAATCTACCCGAAGATTCTCGAATTTTCCTACCCGAAGATTCTCGAATTTTCCGTAGATCATGGATAGTGGTATAGAGCAAAATTAACCCTACGAAAAACAGATAAAAGCAGATGCTCATGTATAGGTAAGCGAGGCCGGTAAATACCGCCGCTTCGGGCACTGATATGACCTCCGGGCGCACAATCGCTAACGAGCCCCAATCCGTCGCATAGTTTCCACCGCCTTTCATCAACGGGATCAAAAACATGCCTATCCATTGAAGAAGACCGGCGAACAGCAGACAAATTGAAAAAGCCGCCCAATATGAATAAGAAGTAGATTCGACGTCGCGTGCCCAGGCCTTATCGCTTTCCATTCGGTCACACAGTGCTACGAGATTTAAGCGCCCCTCATCTTTCCAAAAGGTCACTAGCTCGGTCACGAAGGCAAAAAACAGTGGCAAAAACACCATGAAGATGAATGTCCAATTTGCCGTCCACAGAAACCCAACCTGTTTGACGACGCCATCTTCCCGGCCATATGTAACGTCGTGAATCCCAGTGATATAGGACAAGAATCCAAGAGCGGTGATCCCCGCAAAAACCGACGCTGGTAAATTCAGGGGAGATCCGTGACTAAAGAACGCCTCCGATTTCCTCGCCAAACTAAAACGTCGACTCGGCACCTTGGCGTCAGCATCGCCTGCTAGCTCTGCCGGGGCGTCTGCCCCACCATCGAAGGTCGCAGTCAGTGCCGTATCTGAAATCTCCTGTGCAACGCTGCTTCCGGCTCTCTTCCATTCTCGCCTCTTGGCCGATAACCGCGATTTTGCCGCACTGAGCTCCATCTGCCATTCGCTGGTTGCCACCGGATCATCGCACCCAAAAATTCTCGCCAGCCAACGAATGTTGGCAGTGCTAATTCCCTTCTCGTTCTCTTGAAACCAAAGCTGCACCGTTCGCAGATCAACCCCAATCCGGTTGGAATCAATCTGTGAAATCGCCTCTGCAAGAAGCTCGGGCGTCCACGGGCCAGCAGGAAATCCATCCTTGCCAAATGGCCGACCCGCACCCGCTGCGGCTAATCGTTTGAATACTTCTTTGAAATCACTCCCGTCTCCCGGTGGAGGGAGAAATAACTTTCCATTATTAAACAATGGCTTACAGGCTCTGGTTTCGTTTCGTTTCGCTCGTCTTCGTATCCTATCGTGCCCTCGTCCTTGATCAACGTTTTTATCAACTCGATTTTACGCCGGCACCGGAGAGGATCGAATGAAGGGACAGGCGGGTTTGTGGGATGTCGAGGAACGCTATGCGCGGCTGAGCGCTGCCGGCGAGCCGCTGGAGAGGCTGAACACAGTTGTTGCGTGGGAGATGTTTCGCAAACCGCTGGCCCAGGCACTGAACCGCCCGGATCGGTCGCAGGGCGGGCGCCCACCTTACGATGCGGTGATGATGTTGAAGATCCTCGTGTTGCAGGCACTTTACGGGCTGTCGGATGAGCAGGCCGAGTTTCAGATCATGGACCGGCGCACCTTCGGCCGGTTCCTTGGTCTTCTGGATGACGGCGACAGGGTCGACGCGGGTTGCTGGCCAGCACCAACACCGGCTCCGAAGTGTGGGCCGACACGGCGTATCGGTCGAATAGACCAGGCTTCATCAGCCGCGTGCATCGCAAGAAGCCAAGAGGCAGGCCGATGCCGAAGAATATCGAGCACGGCAACCGGACACGCTCCAGAACCGGCGCCCGTGTCGAGCATCCCTTCGCCGAGCAGAAGGACCGCATGGGACTGTTCATCCGCACCCTCGGCCGGACGCGCCCGCGCCTAGATGAAAATCGGCATCGGCAATCTCGCCTACAATCTGAAACGATTTGTCTGGTGGCAGGGGCGGAGTGTGCCCGCATGAGGAATGAAGCCATGCTGAGCCTAGGAAAATCTTCAAATGACCTGTCCGGAGACAACAATTTCACTCGACAGAATCGCACTGCGATTAACGCTGAGACGCGGCACGGCACCCTGGCCGACATAACCGAACGACATGTCGCAGCTCAAAGAGCGGCCAAACCCGTGCGAGAGGCTGAAGGGGAGGGACTGCAGACCGATGGCACTCTGCTGATGCCCTTCGGCTGCGACGGACGCGATGAAGAGGAGCAAGAGCCTCGTTATCACGGCTACGAAACCCAATGCAGACGACCAGGCTGTGTTCACTGTGTCGCTCGAAGGGTTCGCCACGGCCATGAACAGAGCGCCGAACTGGCGAAGTAATCGTAAGGGCAAACAATCGGGCGGAACCGGGGCGGAGACAGTTACATAGGAGAGGCTATCCATTGAAAACGTTCTTCCAGAAGTTGACCGACATGTCTTCCGTGGCACGAACGGAACAAATGCTGAAGGAGGGGCTGGCCGAACTGGTGCAGGAGCTTGGTTTCGACTGCTACGCCTATGTCAACTTGCAGCCCATCAGAACATATGCCGTATCGAATTATCCGCCGGAATGGCAGGCGCGATACCTCGCCCAGAATTACATCAAGGTTGACCCCATCGTCTCGATGGCCCAAGCACGGATGCAGGCGTTCGCCTGGGCGGCCGAGCACCCTTGTCAGTCAACAGACAAGCTGGTTCGGCGCTTCTATCGGGAAGCCGAGGATTTCGGCATCCGGTCCGGTGTTACCATCCCCATCCGCACTGCATTCGGGCACATGTCGATGCTCACGCTCGCGTCGCACAAGCCGACCCTGTCGCTTGAGAAGGATATCGACCAGATCGCGGCTATCACCGCGGTTGCGCAGCTTCATGCGAAGCTCGAACAGCAGGATGTGGAACCGACGGCAAGCGTTCATATCTACCTGAAAGCCAAGCAGGCGCTCTGCCTGAAATGGTCGGCGGAGGGAAAGACGATGAAAGATATCGCCGCGCTCGAGAACATCTCATTTGCGACCGTGAACTTTCACCTGAACAACGCGCGCAAAGCGCTCGACGTCGGAACGCTTCCCCACGCGACCGCGCTGGCGACCAAACTCAAGCTGATCTGACGGGAACGGCAAGCTCAGTCCCCCGGCACCGAAGGAATATAGCCGAGAACGTCGAGCAGGGTTGACAGCACAGTTTGCTGGGCGTGCATGTCGATCATCGCCGTAACATAGGCGATGCGGGAAGGTTCTGTGCCTGTGGCGGCGGCATGCGCCTCGATCGCATGCCATTCGTCCTGGCGTACTTCTGCAAGGTCACGAAGCCGGCGATGCGCCTTGATCGCCTGGACTACGATCTGCTCGAGTTCGTCCTTTGGGAGATTCTCAGTCAGGCCGACGACGGGCCTCAAGACAAGTTTTTGCTCTGGCTGCACAGAGCCATTTTTATCATCTGACATCGTAATCTCTACAAGAAGGCGTCTGCGGTGCGCCCCCGCCGACAGACATCCTTTGAACCCAAGCCGGAGGTTAGAAAACCGTGTCTACACGGTCCCTGTGACCTTTAATACCGAGGTACCTGGACATACGTCACAGGCCCCCGGCCGTAAGGTCAGAGGATCTGGTGCCGTAACGGCCGGCACCAACCGGTAGACAAGGGGTTTCTAAGCCCCAGGGCAGCGCGTACTACCCCGGCGATTCTTATAACGAAAAGCCGTCTGGGTTTCCACCCATTCCGGCGAACGTCAGCTTGGGAGAGAGTTTAGGGGAAACGCGCACCAATCCTCGAAAGGTCGATGCGGATTCCCGCCTTGTCAGGGTCGCCGGGTTCCGTATCGTGCTGTGAATATTCCCCGCCTGGTGTCGCCTCCGCCGAGCGATCCTCTTCCGATGGTCCGGACAGTGCCTGCTTCGGCTCGGCGAGCCTCATCTCGCCAGGATCGGGCTCTTCAAACACCGCCCTGCCTTCGAAATAGCCGCTTTTCCAGGCAAGGATCGCGTCTTCGAATGCTTCATCTACAGCGTTGCCGTACCATTTCGTGACGGCGCGATAGACCTTGCCGAACAGGGCCGTGCCCACGCGAATGTTGGCGCAGGCGTCGACCAGGTCGGTCTTGAGCTCCGATGCGTCGGCGACGCCGAGCCCGGCCGGATACTGCGTGACACCAACCCGAACGACGGCCTTGCCGATATGCTGGCGGACAAGCGCCATTGCCTCTTCCGGCGTTCGCGGCTTCGGTACGAGCACCACACGGTCGCCGGCGCGGACGGTCACTGCGAGCGGATCGCTGGAACCGGCTTCAGCGATGAACTTCTCGACGATCGCGGGCTTCAGGCCGGGGTCGGCGCATTGCTGGATGAGGGCGGCATCGATCATGGGCAGCTCCCTGTTCAGAGGTTGAAGGCGGACACGAGCGGAACGCCGAACAGCCGGGCCCAGGCCGCGGCACTCGCTTTCTGGATGGCGACGATCGACGTGCCGGCTGTCCACCAGCCATTGCCCGTGGCGATGACGATCTCAGGCGAATGCAGCATTGACTGCAGGATGGGCCAGACGATGAGCTGCTCGTAGCAGATCAGCAGCGCGACCCGCCGCCCGTCGAGCATGGCGGCCGGGTTAGCGAAGAAGTGCGTCTCGGCTCCACCGCCCTGCCCGGTCCATGCGAGCCAAGGCTGCCACATCGAGACAGGGACCGGCATGCGCTCACGATAGAGGACCTGAGCACGCCCGGCCGAGATCGCGACCATGACATTGTCGTAGCCTTGCGCGTCGACGATGGCTGCCCCGGCGACCACGGTGACGTCGACTCCATGCAGTTCGCCGCGCCAGAGCCGCTCGACGGTCGGCGTCCAGAAACCGAGAGCACTTTCGGGAAGGATCACGACATCGGCGCGCTCGCTTGCCGCAGCCTTCACCATGGCGATCAGGTCACGGTGTTGCTCAAGCCCGACGTCCCGGCCGAGGCTTCGGCCCAGTTCGAGGTCGACGCCCTTCCAGCCTTCCGGTAGGGCTGGGTCCGTCCACGATGCGGCAGACCAGATCCAGATCCCTCCCAGGGCGATGGCAGTGGCCGGCCATGCTCTCGTCGTCATGGCGAGCAGGCCGGTTGCCGCTGCCGCCAGGCCGAACCATCCCCATCCGGGCAGCAGGACGCCGGCGGCCGTCAGCGGATGCGCCCAGCCGACGATCCCGAACGGCGGCACCGCCATCAGAAGCGCGGCCAGCCCAAACCGCGCGGCCCTCTTCCCTCCTGAGCGGCTCGTCCATAGAGCCGCGTGAACGGCGACGAAGGCGAGCGAGGCGGCGATCCAGAGCAGCAGGCCGGGCCAGAGATCGGTCGTGTAGAAATTGGCGACGCCCTGCGGCAGGCCACGCGAGGCGGCGAGGAAATAACCGGCCGAGACCAGAGCCGCGATCGCGCGGGACGGCGACCAGGCCCATAGGGCCGGGAAGGCGAAGGCGAAGGGCAGGGTCAGCGGATTGCCGCTCCAGGCGACACCGCCAGTGAGCGCGCCGGCCACGATCAGCATGACGCTCCGCGCAATGTCACGGATCGAAGGTGAGGACCGGATGGGCGCGGCCGAGAAGGCCAGCGCTGGGGATCGGCCCGAAGTATCGTGAGTCATAGGAGCCCGCATAATCGGAGTAAAGAAAGAGGTGCGCCGGCGGCACGATGCCCCCGGCAAATGGAGCCAGCTCCCTGCCCTGGGCGTCGGCGGCATGCAGCTGCGAATGCGCGAGCGGGCGGCCGTCGATCGAGACGCTTGCGCCGACCTCGACGTGCTGTCCCTCGATCGCCGCGACAGTCTTGATGAGCGGGCTGAACGAGCCAGGGCAGAGGCCGCGATGGAGATATCCACGTTCTCGGCCGAGCCGGAACGCCGGCGTGTCCGGCGGGCACACGAAGACAAGATCACCGGCTGCGGCCGGTCGATCCATCGCGCCGATGCGCCAGAGGCCGAGCGAGTAACTGGGCGTCAAATTGAGCCGGAGGCCGACAAGCCAGCTTATGCCGGCCAGTGCTGCGAGGCCCGCGCCCGCAATAGCAATCACCGCGATGGTCCGGCGGCGTCTCATTGCTTCAGCACCGGGATCTGTCGCTGTGACAGGCGAAGATTCTCGGTCTGCTTCAGTGTCTCCGCCGTGCGCTCATGCGCGGCGATCCGCTGCGCCGCGCGCATGACCGGCCAGGCCTCGGCGAGCTTCTGGCGCTGGCCCGGCGCCAAGCCTTCAGCCGCCCTGTCGAAGAGCTTGCCGGACGGCTCGCGCGCAGCGTTGGTAATCAGTGTCCGCTCGCCGAACCGCTCCGTGATCGCCTTGTTGAAGCCGTCGATTTCGGCCTTGGCCATCCTGTCGGCAAGGGCGTAGCCGAGCGCTGCCGGTAGGTCGTTGCGGTCGATCGCATCGCGCACGCGCTCGAGCACCAGGTGAGCGGCTGGAGAGAGCGCCGGGATGTCGATCGAGACGCGGCGGCGGAGCGTCTGCTCATCGACCTCGATCTTCTGAACCGCCCCTTCGCGAAGCCGCAGATAGCGCTCGATATCGCGCTTCAGCGCCGGCGCGTTGACCTCAGCAATGCGCCGGTCCTCGCGGTCGGACTTGCCGGCGAGCAACCCAACCCTGCCCTTGAGCGGACCGATCGTCGCCGGCTCGTTGACCAGGCGCTCAAGCGTTGTCCTGGCCGTCGACGGATCGGCGAGAACCGCATCGAACTTCATCGCGCGGAAGGCCGTCTCGGGATTGGCAAAGACGAAGCGGAAGCGGGTCGAAACCTCCTCCCACTGCTTCTTCACGGCCGGATCGGCAAGCAGCTTTTCCTCGACCGTATCCTGGGCCGATTTCGGGAACAGGGTGACGCCCTTCACCATCGGCGCCGCCTCCTTCAGCGTTTGGGTTTGACGTGTGTCGACAAGGCCGATGCGTTCGCTCAAGGTCCGCAGGCGCAGGGCCAGATCGGCGAGGCGCTGCTTCTGCCGGAGCGTCCAGTCTACGCGGTCGCGCACAAGCGTGCGGGCGACGCGGGCAATGTGCAGGCCGCGGTTCTCGGCGAAGCGCAGCCCCTGGCGGTAGAGTGTGCCGCGCTCGTAGTCGAGCGTGGTTTCCTTGGCATTGCGCTTCGACAGGATCTTGATGAGGCCGCCATTGAACCCGAAGGAGCGGCGGCCGTAATAGAGCGCCATATCCTCGCGGTGACGGGTCATGGCGACATAGGTCAGGTGTCGATCCAGCGACAGGGAAGCGAGCACCTTCACCCGGTCGACGGTTGAACCCTGGCTTTTGTGGATCGTCGTCGCATAGCCGTGATCCACGTTGCGGTAGAAACGCTGATCGACCGAAACGCGATGGCGCTGATCACCCTCTCCGACCTCGGCGACGATCCGGTTCGCAGCGGCTTCGACCACTCGGCCGATCATGCCATTCTTCACGCCGAGCGCGCTGTCGTTCTTCAGGAAGACGATCTGATCGCCGGCGTCGAAGCGACGCATGCCGTCCTCCGTGCGGAAGGCATGGCCCTCTCCGACAATTCCGCGTTCGACCAGTTTCTCGCGGGCCATGACGTTCAGCATGCGCACGTCGCGGCGCAGATGGGCGAGGATCAGTGTGGTCTTCGCCGCATCGTAGTCGCGGTTCCAATCGTCGATCAGATTGACGACGGCCTCAGCCTTCAATTCCGATCCGAGCACCTTGCCCTGCTTGCGATAGGCTGAGACGGCCTGGTCGACCCGGCCGCGCGCCAGATCGAGCGACGCAACCCGCATCCACTCTTCGCGCTGGCGGTAGATCGTTTCGAGCTCGGCATAGCCGGTGCGCTCGACGATCGCCCGGAACGCAGCACCTGCCGCGATCGGCTGGAGCTGTTCGGGATCGCCTACCAGGACAAGCTTGGCGCCGGTTCGCAACGCTGCCTCGACGAACAGCGCCATCTGCTTCGACGCAACCATGCCGGCCTCGTCGAGGACGAACACGGTCTTCGCATCGAGTGCGTCCCTACCCTGTTTCCAGCGCAGCTCCCATGACGCCAGCGTGCGGCTGGCTATGCCCGCTTCCTTTTCCAGTCCCTCGGCCGCCTTGCCCGCGAGCGCGCCGCCGACCACGCGATAGCCAGCCATTTCCCACGCCTCGCGCGCGGCCTTCATCATTGTGGTCTTGCCGGCGCCAGCGCGGCCGACGACAGCCGCGATCCGCGCTTCGTCCACTACATGCTCGATGGCGACGCGCTGCTCCCGCGACAGCTGCGCATGGCGCTCGAAGGTCGCCTGCAGCACCGTCTCCCGGACGCCATGGCTCGTGCGCTGTGAAAGCCAGATCGTCTGCTTGGCCATCTCCGCCTCGACGCGGATCAGCTCGCGCGTCGTATAGCGGGCGCGCACCCGTTCCCCGGTTCCGAAATCGACGCTTTCGCGTTCGATGCGCAGCAGGTCCGGGCTCTGCAGGATGCGCGCCATCAGCTGCTGGAAGGTTCCGGCATCGTCGACATAACGGTGCAGGACCTTGGCGATGTCTCGCTCGTCGAAGACGCTCTTCTCCGAGGAGATCTTGTCCAGCACGATCTCGGGCCGTCGCAGGATCCTGCGGGCGTTTTCTTCGCGCTGCGCCTCGAACAGCTCGATCCGGTCGAGCGCCGGCGTCCATCCCTGCCGCTCGCCCTTGCGTTGGATCGCCTTGGCGCCGACGCCGATATGGACCGTTGCGACAAGATCGATGCCGCGCTCCGCATAGGAGCGGCCGTCGACGCGGATCTCGAAACCACCGAACGCCAGATGCTGGTTCTGCAAATCGAGCCAGCCATTGCGTTGTTCGAGAAACTCCTTCTTCTCGCCGGCCCAGAGGCGATACTGGATCTTGCCGGTTTTCGTGCGGACTGCCTGGCCGTCTTCGCCAAGCACGGCAATCTTCTTTGCGCCGAAGCCCTTCTCGATAAGCGGCCGCAGCGTCGTCATCAGATGGACATGCGGATTGCCCGGTTCGTCGTGGTAGACCCAGTCGGCAACCTGCCCGCGCGCCAGGACCTGCTCGAACACGAACTGACGCATCAATGCGACATTCTGCTCCTTCGTGAGCTCGACCGGCAGCGCGATGATGAACTCCTTGGCGAACTGCGCATCCTCACGCTTTTCGAATGCTTCGATCCGGTTCCAGAACGCTTCGGCCGCACCGGACACCGAGCGGTCGGCGATCAGCGCCGTCGCCCATTTCGGGGAATCCGGCGGCAGCAGGAATTCCTCATGCGCGAGGTTGCGCTTGTTCGAATAATCGACGGTGCGGGCCTCCATCTCGTAGGTCATCTTCGCGCAATGGCGATACGCGGCCGACAACACGGCGCTGCGGCCATTGCCGCGTCCGATGAGCTGGGGCGTGAAATGCGTGATGGCCACGGCGACAAGGGCTCCCGACGGGAAACGAACATCGTGTTCGTCGGGACTGGACCCGCCCCCGCGGGGTCGGAAGCAGAACGTCGCCTCAGCGACGTATTACTGCGCCCTTGGAACCATTCCTTCGGAACGGCGGGATCATCTCAGGCGGCGTCGGCTCCGCCGACTAGCTTTTTTACTAGTCGCCCATGGCGCGCATCCGGGAAATTCTGGCCAAAGCCCAGCAACACCGGACGCGAAAAGGCCCAAGCAGAATGAAAAAGCCATCGTCAAAGATCAAGGCGGAAATCGCCAAGCTAACGGAACAGCTACAACAAGCCGAGACGCGAGAGGCCGAGCGGATCGGCCGCATCGCGCTGAAGGCCGGCCTCGGAGAAATCGAGATCGAGGAGACGGCGCTGAGAGCAGCGTTCGAGGAAATGGCCGGGCGGTTTCGCGATGGCGACGACAAGACATCCGGAAGGAAAGGGAATGTCGGCCGGAAAGGCGAGGCCGCCGGGACCACGCCGATCGGGGCTGGCGCGGCTGCGAGCGGCAATAGCGAGGCTTGAACGGATGCGCCGGTCTTCATCCTCCGAGGCCCGAAAGAAGGACACGCGCGAGAAGATTGAACTCGGCGGCCTGATCGTGAAAGCGGGTCTTCGCTACGAAAAACGCGCGTTGCTGCTCGGCCTGCTGATCGAAGCCGGTTCTCGCATTCGGAATGACGAAAGCGAACGCTCGCGGCTGACGGCGATCGGGGCGGAAGCCTTCGGCCATGACGGCGAATAGGATCCTGCTCGCCGGTGCCGCCGTCACGCTGATGCTCGCCGCTTGCATCGGGATCTCAGGTATCGAAACGTGGCTTGTTACGTTCGGAACTTCGGATACGGCGCGCCTCATGCTCAGGCGGATCGGTATCGTCCTGCCCTATGCGATCGCCGCAGGTACCGGGATCGTGTTCCTGTTCGCGGCAAAGGGTGCATTGGCAATTCGTAGCGCAGGCGCAGGCGTGCTGATCGGCGCCATGGCGGTGACCCTGATCGCGGGCACCCGGGAGGCCAGGCGGCTTGCCGCATTCTATGACGCTCTACCTGTCGGCGATACTATTCTTGAATATGCCGATCCGGCGATCGGAATGGGGGCGATTCTAGCCTGCATCGTTGGGGCTTTCGCCGGGCGCGTCGCGATACGTGGCAATGCCGCCTTCGCCGCATCGACGCCGCGCCGCGTTCGCGGCAAGCGGGCCATCCATGGCGAAGCCAACTGGATGACCATGAACGACGCGAAGCGTCTCTTTCCCAAAACCGGTGGCATCCTTGTCGGTGAAGCCTATCGCGTCGACAAGGGTGCTGTCGCCGATCGCGGGTTCCGCGCCGACAACCGGGAGACATGGGGTAGGGGCGGCAAGTCACCTCTGCTCTGTTTCGACGCATCGTTCGGCTCGACCCATGGTCTCGTCTTCGCCGGCTCCGGTGGCTTCAAGACGACATCGGTAACCGTGCCGACGGCGCTTAAATGGGGCGGTGGTCTCGTTGCCCTCGACCCCTCCAACGAGGTTGCGCCCATGGTGATCGAGCACCGGCGCAAGGCCGGCCGCGACGTCTTCGTGCTCGATCCGAAAAATCCTGCCACCGGCTTCAACGTGCTGGACTGGATCGGCCGCTTCGGTGGCACCAGGGAAGAGGATGTCGTGGCGGTCGCAAGTTGGGTGGTGACCGACACCGGGCGCTCGACCTCGGTTCGCGACGACTTCTTTCGCGCAACCGCCCTGCAGCTCATCACCGCATTGATCGCCGATGTCTGTCTTTCCGGGCATACGGAAAAAGAGAACCAGCACTTGCGGCAGATGCGGGCGAACCTCTCCGAGCCCGAGCCCAAACTGCGCGAGCGGTTGCAGAAGATCTACGACAATTCCGAATCCGAATTCGTGAAGGAAAATGTCGCGCCGTTTATCGCCATGACGCCGGAAACATTTTCCGGCGTCTATGCCAATGCCGTCAAAGAAACCCATTGGCTGAGCTATCCGAACTACGCCGCGCTCGTATCCGGCTCGAGCTTCGCCACCGACGATATCGCGGATGGAAAGACCGACATCTTCGTCAATCTCGACCTCAAGACGCTGGAGACGCATCCGGGTCTGGCTCGCACGATCATCGGCGCGCTGCTCAACGCCATCTATAACCGGAACGGAGAGGTGACGGGGCGCACGCTGTTCCTGCTCGATGAGGTGGCGCGACTCGGCTATCTGCGCATTCTCGAAACCGCCCGGGACGCCGGCCGCAAGTATGGCATCAGCCTCGTGCTGCTGTTCCAGTCGATCGGCCAGATGCGCGAAACCTATGGCGGGCGCGACGCCAGCTCGAAATGGTTCGAGAGCGCATCGTGGATTTCCTTCGCCGCGATCAACGATCCGGAGACCGCGGAATACATCTCGCGGCGCTGCGGCAACACCACGGTCGAGGTCGATCAGCTCAGCCGGTCCTCACAGATGTCGGGATCGTCGCGAACACGATCCAGGCAATTGGCATCTCGCCCGCTGATCCTGCCCGATGAAGTCCTGCGCATGCGCGGCGACGAGCAGATCGTCTTCACCGCCGGCAATGCGCCGTTGCGCTGCGGCCGCGCGATCTGGTTCCGACGCGACGACATGAAATCGGTCACCGGCGAGAACAGATTCCACCGGAAGGAGGAGGAGGCATGACGCCGAGAATGCTTGCGCTGTCCCTCGGCATGCTCTGTCCGGTCGGAGTGGCCCGCTTCGGCGAGATGCTGGTGCGCAAAAGCGCCTGGCGCGGCGGCCGTGCCATGCCTCGCGTATCATACGATCGTCACTTCGGCCTTTGGCGGACCGGGAAACATGACGGCACCCACCCCGGCAAGTCATCGATCACCACGGAAATGAATCAGAGCGCTTGGATCGATTCATGAAATGCGTTGGACGGCGCTTCCGCAGGAAGCGAGACTCCAGCCATGAACCAGAAGGCAGATGACGTTCCATCCGTACACCTCCGCCGTATCGACCCTGACCGGAACATGGCGCGGTTCTACGTTCTTTCGATCCAGCCAACCCTGTTCGGTGGGGCATCTCTGATCCGCAACTGGGGCCGGATCGGATCCAATGGCCAGGCGATGATGGAAACGTTTGATGAAAGCGACAATGCTGGCCGGGCCCTTGCCCGGCTCGAGCGCGTCAAGCGAAAGCGCGGCTATCAAGCGCTGTAGCGGCGATCCAGGATAGGCTAGCGGTTGCGGCTGATACCACGCAGCGATTGCCGACGTGCGATGAACTCCCGCACAAGCGGCAAGAAGAATGCCTTGCTGAAACGCCCCATGGGCGGCTCAGGCTCCAGGTAGAACGACTGGCCAATAATGTCGGTATTGTACTCGTCGAGTATCAGCCAAAGGCGCAGATCCGCATCGAGCCCGGTCCGGCGCTTTTCCGTTGCGGGTATCTCCGCCGCAAAGCGCCCGGATTCTGGTTGTTTCGTGGTAAGGGGAAACAGAAGCAGGAAATCGCCATCTGCCCGCTTCAGCCTGACCCCAACCGCAACAGGTCTGTTCTTGCGGCCTTCGGTTTCGCCTTGTCCAGCTTCTCGCACCCACAGATAGGGATAGCGGACAACGCTCGCGGTCTGGATATCGTCGAAACTCACGAACGACCGCTTTCGGTATCATCGGCATAGGCTTCGATGGCCTCCGACATTTCATCCAGCAACGCTTCAGGCATGGTTTCGAGAGTGCCCACCATCCTGGTGTCGGCCTGTCGACGCATGCGCTCGTAATCCTCGATGTTGAGGATCACCAGTCGCGGCTTGCTGCGCTGGGTGATCGTGACCGGACGGCGCAGCGCTTCCGCGATAATGTCGCCCGACTTGCGAGAGAAGTCGCTGGTCGAGAATGTGCTGTTCGTGCCGGACATCGGTGACTCCACCTTGTTGTGATAGTCGCTATATACAGCATTGACGTATTTGCTGCAATCCCGAGACTTTTCGAGGAGAAGGCCCCGCCTTACGGCGGAGCCCTCTGGCGAGGACCTCAATCCCGGTTCGGCCGGGACCAGATTAGCTGCAGGCCTTCCTCGCCTTCCACCTCGATCAGGGTGGCGTAGATCGGAGCCGGGAAGCTCGGGTCATCCAGCTTGACCGAGAGGTAGTCGCGGCCTTCCGCGGAGACTTTTTGCCACGCCGCACCGAGTTCCACATTTGCAGCTGCGAAGATGCGGAAGTGCGGTCCTTTGTCGGAGGGGTTCTCGACGCGGACCAGCTTGGCCTTGACGTTGAGGTTGAGGGTTTTGATAACGCCGGAAAAGCCGTTTTAGGTCAGCCGTCAACTGTCTTTTCGCGTCGAAGCTGTTGATCCGGCTTCTGGATTCTCTGAAGGACACTTTCGGGTGTCCTTTTGCCGGATCGCGGCGCTCCGGGATGGAGCACCGCGTCCGGTGGCTGGTCGCCTCAGCGCGACCAGATGAGGGCGTAAGCGTCCTCGTTCTCGACGAGACTGGCGTAGATCGGAGCGGGGAAGCTCGGATCGTCGAGCTTGATCGAGTGATATTCCCGGCCAGTTTCCTTGGCGGTCTTCTTCCAGCCGGCGCCGATCTCGATGGTGCCCGCGAGGGCGCGAAGGTCGGGCGACTTGTCGCTTTCCTTCTCGGACACGACCAGGCGAGCCTTGATGTTGAGGTTGAGTGTCTTGATAACTCCGGCGAAAGAGCCGTCTTCGTTGCGGTTGAAAGTGCCGATCTGAGCCATTTTGTCTTCTCCATCTGCTGTATCAGGTCGCGACCATCGCGGCCTTGATGGCGATCGGAGAACACCGGGCGACCGGCCCGCACCCGAAGGGCCGCAATGCAATGGAGGGCGGCGCGGGGCCGAGCTTCTTGCATCGCGAGGAAGCCGCGCGCAGGCGACAGCCGAGCACGGCGGGGAAGAAGGTCGGCGCTGCGCTGTTGCGGGATCGAGGTCGGGCTGCGCAGCAGACGAACCCGGTGTGAGATACGCCAGAAAGAAAGGCCGCAGTGGACGCACCTCAGTCAGCGGTCGAGGGAGAAGCCTGAGGCTCATGACGCCGAAAACGGGGAGATGACGGCATGACAGGGTCGGTCAAAACCAGCGTCGTTCCGGGGCCGTGCTCTGCAACGAGAAGGAAGACAGTCCCCGCCGCAATGTCCCACGACACCAGCCTGTCGGCGCGTGGCGGAAAGCGCATGGAATGACCGGGAGTATCATAGGGTCAGCTGTGTACCGAACCCTCCTTCGTCGATTGCAGTATCGTTGGGCGTTGCAGGCTGCCGAGCTCCTTCGTCAACTGTGCGCTGCGGCGTTCCGCCCTGTAGGCGCGCCGCTCCGCTTCGATCGCGCGCCGCAGAAGCCCGGCATTCTCGGTCGCAAGTTGGCGGTTCTGCTGCTGCATGTCGTCAATCAGATCACGCTGCTTGGTGATCCTGTCTTCGGCGGTGAGGCCGCTGGCGGGGGCACGCTGATGCTCGCGGGCCCGGGCGAGATCATCGAGAATATCGCGGTGGTTGGCGTAGATGGCGTTGCGGCCGACGCCGGCTTCGCGCGCCAGGGCGGCGACGGTGAGGCGAGCAGTCGCGGAGGCGGAGGCGGAGTGTGATCCGCTGTCCCTGGTCAGGCGGTCGAGCGCGGCTCGCAACCTCTCCGCCGTGGCCCGCAGGCGTGTGTCATGCGGGTTTGCGACGGGTTGCTTGGCCAAGCGATTGCTCCGTTGTGGAAAGATCGGACAGGATGCGCTCGCATTCGGCGATGCGCGTGATGGCGAGAGCACTGCTGGCATCATCGAGACGCTGATCGGCGATGAGCGCGAGATTGCGGTCGAGGCGCGCCTGCCAGACGGGCCGATGGCGCTCGGTGACGGCGAAGTTGGCGCAGTTCATGCAGACGCTCTCAGTTCGCCACACGGGATTTGGGCCGCGCTCGTCGCCCATGCAGGCGGCGGATTCGGCACGGTAGACGCAGTAGCCCCAATCGCAGACGCCGAGCCGCATGCCGCTGTCCTTGATGAGGAAATCGACATAGGCGGCAAGTTCGCCGTCGCGGGTGCGGCCCCGGAAGCGCGATCGCGATGACAGCAAACGTCCGGCCTTGCCGCCGAGGCGCGAGGTGGTGAGCAGTTCCTCGAGAGCGGATCGTGTCTCTTCGAGGGTTTGGGCATCCACGAGCTCGCCGAGATCGAAATCCGTCCCGACATAGGCGCTGTCGGTCATGATGCGCGTCACATGCCCGAAATGGTGCTGCAGGGCGTGCAGGCCGGTGCGGTCGCGCTTGCCGACGAAGCGGGCAAAGGTCTTGCGGCCCTGATGGGTGGTCAGATGCCAGGCGCTGCCGTCGGCATGATCGGGAAGCGCGACGAACGGTGCGAAATAGCTGTTGAGGCGCGACACGAGCGTGCTGCTGGTCACGACGTCGAGGGGGCGCGTGTCGAGGATGCCGTGACCCTGCATGGCCAGCCAGAGTTCGGTGCGGCCGATCTGCTGGCGCAAGGGAGCGGAAAGACGCTCCAGCACATCGATAGCCCGAAGTACGGCCTGCGGGGCGGCCCACAGATGCGGCTGGCCCGCATCGTCGGCGGCGGTCTTGAAAATGCGTCCACGAAGATAGGAAAGAACTTCCGTTCCGTCGGCCGAGCGATTCTGCTCGATGCAACCGGTTTCCAGGGCGAGGATCTCGGAAACCCTTGCGCCGACGAGATAGGAAATGACGACAAAGCAGGCCTCGTAGATCCGGTCGACAAGAAAGCGAACCTGCTTGGTGCCGATGACCGGCGGATGCCACGGAGCATCCTCGCCATCGATATGTGAAAACTCGAAAGCGGCGACCAGCTTCAATACGGGCTGTCGGGTCGATGAGGTGGAAAACCCTGCGGCCCGACGCTCCAGATAGAGGCTCGAGGCCTGGTCGCGAAGCGCGATCACGTCGTCGGCCGGCTGGCCGATCAAACGGATGGCGCTCGACAAAAGGGGAACCGCGATGGCGTCTGGTGTGAAGGGCAATCGTTGGTTCGAAAACCTGTTGAATCCGGAAAACGCGCTGGCGCGCTCGCCGTCGTAGGGATGTTCCGGCGGCGGATCGCCGAGCTTACCGCGTTGCAGCCAGAGCGCAGCAATGAGGTTCGCGTAGGCATGGCGTGTGCTTGCGGTGACACGATTGCCCTTGACGGTGACCCGGGCGGCAATGAAGCCGAGGAAACGCCGGGCGTTCTCCTGATCGAGGCCGCCGAAACCGCGCATGCCCTCACCGGCCATCCAGCAGATCAGGATGCGCAGCTTCTGCCCGGCCGATACGAGGGTCTGGACGCGAAGCCGGCGGCGGCCTCGTGGTGGATCGGCGCGAAGCGACCATAGGAAGGTGCGTGCATCTTCCAGCCACCGATGCCAGCTCGGCGCGGTGAAGCGGCTGCCGTCAGGCAACGGGAAATCCCAGTCGAAGCGCAGTTGGGAGAGGCGCTGGCCGGGGCGAAGCCCCTCGAACTGCCATTGCGGGTCTGACCACAATGACCGATCTGAAACCCTTTGCGGGTGATGAGGTCTCCGACTGGACGCCGGCGTGGCCGACACTACTCCAGCTCCGGCAGGGGCGGCATGGCGGCGGCGAGACTACGCGCGGACTCATATAGTTCCACCGGGAAATCCGGCAGGATGTCCTGAGTGAGAATGCGCCATGACGGCGCATAGAGAAGGTTCCAGCGGCGGGGTTCGAGCCGGTCGCGGGCCTGCTCGAAGCGGGTGATTGCTGCAAGCACACGTGCCAGATGGTCCGCGTCGATTGGGATTACGAGGCCGGGACAGGACAGGCAGCCGCCGAAACGCGGGCAAAGGCGGGTGTTGCCGTCGCCGCCCGACACGATCGGGGCAAGGCAGTCATGGCCGAACGGAGCGGTTCCGTTCACCGTCGCGACGGCCGGCACGGGTTCGCTTCTGTCGGAGCCGCGAACCCATGCGATCATCATCTCTTGCAGGCGGGCGATCGTCTGGCGCTGGAAGCGGGTCGTCTCCTCGCTCCTGAGATAGGTCTCGGTCGTCGCGACACTGGCGTGGTTCAGAAGCGATTGGGCGACGAGAACGTCTCCACCAGAGGCACGATAGTGCTCCGTGGCGACAGTTCCCCGGAACAGTGCCGGCGCGAAGTTGGCGATCGCCTCGCGCGGCTTGTCGGGATGGAGTGCATTCCACGCCTCGATCCGGCGGTTTGCGCGCTCGATGAATCTGAGGATTGCCCGTCTCAGGAGAGAATGTTCGATAACTCCTGTGCGGCTTCCAAGTATACGGCGAGCGTGCTCCTTGTGGACGCTGCGCGTCAGGAAAAGCCGATCCTGTTCACCCGGCGGTGCCGTGGCGACGATCGGCGCCGTCAGGGCCAGCATCTTGTCGATCAGGTTCGGCGCGGCATAACGCCGGCGCCGGTCGAAGGAACGGCGCTGCGCCTTCTGGAGACGGCCTCCGGTGCGGGCTTTGGTCCAGTCGACGATGACGCGATATTCGTCGAGCGGATGCGGGACGAGGCAGTCTCGGTGGATATGGCGCAGCGCGTCGGGATTGGCGGCTGTCTGGATGGCGATCGCCAGGAAGAACGGCACCAGCGTGTCGGTGGTGATGTGGAAATACTGGGTCACGGTACGCGTTCCGCCCCAGAACTTGACCAGCGTGCTGGGCTTGATGCCGTGCTCATCGAGTGTGGCATTGTCCGGCATCAGGCCGCCTTCGATCTTCGCAATGCGCCATATCCATCGGTCGAGGCCCTGACCGCGCAGCGTCTTCGGCGGCAGTTCGGCGCGGCCAATGACCTCCTGACCGTGCTGGAAGCGTGCCCATGCCTCATCGATCTGCTCGTAGCAGGCGCGAAGGATCGCCTTGATCTGATCGGCGGGGAGCCTGCGTCGTGGTTGCTGGCTGGTGCGGCGGCTCGGAAATGCGTTCCAGGGAATATCGAGATCAGGCGCGAGTGCGTGCGGCCGATTGCGCTGACACCACATCAGCAAGGGCCGCAGAACATCGAAAGCGACGGCATGTGCACCTCGTGGTGCACGTGATGCGCCTTCCTTCTTGAGCCAGAGCACATACCGGCCGATCGCCGCGGTATCGATGTCGCCGGCTTCGCTGATCATGCCGTCGTAGGCGACGAAGCGGGCGAAACGGCGGACGGCTACCCAGGTCGTGCGGCGCGTTGCCGGCGTCTGAGCGGCACAATGCTCGCGAAAGGCATCGGCCAGAAACGCGCGCAGATCGAGAGGCACACCGAGGAGTTGATCAAAGTCGAAGCGTTGTATGGGGTTGCCCCACGCGTCCACAAACATGATCGTGTTCGCCGGCAACCGGGAAATGGCGGTCTCCGACTGCGCGCCGGAAACCGCGAACCGGCGATCTATCGGGCTTCTCTTACGGATGGCCATGGGGCACCAGCTCGCCGTAGAGATAGGAGAGACTCTCGGCCAGCGTATCGGCGTGGAGTTCAACGCAGCGCAGGTAGACGGCTGTCGTCTGGATCGACGCATGGCCGAGCAGGACCTGCACGATCTTCAGCGGATTGAGGTCGGGCGTTGTCGCCGCCTGCTTTTGCAGGCGCACCAACATCGACATCGCGAATGTGTGCCTCAACCAATGGCCGGATCCTGTCAGCCCTGCCGCTTGAAAGGCCGTGCCGAAAGCGGCTGAAAACCTCGCTCTCGAAACGGGATCGCCGTTGCTGTTGAGGAAAAGCGTCGATGGCGCCCGGTAGCCGGGGTGGGTTCTGCGCCGGCGCTTTACCAGCGCCGCGCGCTGCTCTCCCACATACCAGTGAGTGCGGTCAATCAGCCGCAGCGGCGGATAGACGGTGCGCGGCCGGTCGCCCTTTGTGACGCTCAGCGGCACCCCGACGAGTGGGTGCTGGTCGATATCCAGGTGAGCGACGTCCGGCACCTGATGAAGCTGCAAGCCGCATAGTTCCTTGCGGCGCATGCCGGTGGCCAAGGCCCACTCGGCGATCAGGTCATAGGGCGACGCAAGATGCCGGAACAGGGATTGAAGTTGATCGACACGGAGCGGTCGCGGCAGCCGTTCAGCTTCCGCAACGGTCAGGATGTTGGCCATCACGGCCGCAGGACGCTGATCCAGATGCGCCAGCATGCCCTGCTGGCGTGTCGACCGGAGCGACACCTCGATGTAGTCGAATGGCAGGTCTTCGATCAGACCGCGCCGGTGCGCCCATGAGTAAAAGCGGCAAATCGTCCGGACACGATCGTTCACGGTGGAGCGGGCATAGGGCCGTCCTGTATGAGGGCTCGGCGTTGCCAGCATCCGGTTGCGGTAGGCGGCGATCGTTCCCTCATCTGCGAAGCGCCAGTCATGCAGGTGCTCGCTGTACGTCCTCAGCGTCTCCATCGCATGAGAGCGGCCGGGAATGGTGGCGAGTTCAAGCAGATAGCTGAAGGTCGGCTCGACAATCGACATCTGCGCGTCGAGCAGGATGGGAAATCCAGCAGGAATCCCGTGAACCCCGGGCACTGCCCGTATAATCGACACCATCGCGCTCTCCGGGAGCAAGGCACCCGGAGGCGCAAAAAAGAAAACGAAACTGATCAAGTGCTTACACTGTCGACGAAACCGACAAATGACAGCTCTCGAACAAATAATAAGCGGAGCGCCTCCGGCGCACTCTTCTCATTAAATGCGAGGGGTTCCCCTCGCGCTCTCCCGTTCGCCACGTGGCAGGGGTGCAGGACTTGTCCTACACCCCATGGAAAAGCATACCGTGTCGCCGCCGCCTCAAGCGTTGTCCTCGCTACGCTGCGGGAACGCTTGACCCGGACGTCTATGTGCCCAACCCTCAAGCCATAGCGCTAAAGGACACTTCTCAGCACATGACCTAAGCCGTTGCCAGTCGAGGTAAAGGTGCCGATGGTAGCCATTGTTCGTCTCCGTGAGTTTCTCGGGCCGCGACCATCGCGACCTCGATGGCGATAGGCAGACTGGAGGCGATCGGCCCGCACCCTCCCGGGGTCCCCGTTGCGCTTGCGCAATGGGGTGGGCTCGTAGGGGCCGGAACGACAGTGGAGGGCAGCCAGGGCGAGACTTTCTTGTTCCGCGCGGAATGATGGCGAAGCCAGCAGGGGAAGAAAGTCACAACCGGCTGTTGCGGGTTTGAGAACGAGGCGCAGCGCAGCGAAGACGGCCTTCGGTCAGACCAGCCACATCGAGGACGCAGTTACTGGGTCTCGATCCGGCGGTGGCCGAAGGCGTGCATCCGGAGCGTTTGCGTCAGCTCGCGCGCGAGGGCGCCAGGCTGACCGCGCAGCATCTTGCCGCGCTCTCGGTTTCGCGCCGCCGCGCCGTCCTGGTGGCGACCGTACTCGATACTGCGGTCCGCCTAACCGACGACGCGGTTGGGCTGTTCGATCGGCTGATGGGGCGTGTGTTCCTCCGCGCCGAACGGCGCGAAGAGGCGGCGCTCATCCGCGACCGCCGCGCGATCAACGACAAGATACGCCTGCTGGCGCGGCTCGGCGACGCTCTCATTGCGGCAAAGGATAGCGGCTCCGATCCGATCGCCGCCGTCGGCCGCGTCATCGCGTGGGAGGACCTGGCAGCCTCGATCGCCGAAGCGAAGCGGCTCGTCCGGACCGATGGCCCAGACCGCGCCGCGATTGTCGCGCGCGGACACGCCGTTGTCCGCGCGGTCGGTCCACGCCTTTTCGATAGCCTGACATTCCGGTCCTTGCCGGCGTCGGCGAGGGTGCTCGCCGGAATCGAGACGTTGCGCCGCTACTATGCGAGCGGGAGACGGTCCTGGCCAAAGGATGCGGCGCTGGGGTTCGTGCCGAGAACCTGGCGCGCCACCGTTATGTCGAAAGACGGCATTGATCGACGGGCGTACGAGGTTTGCCTGTTTGACGAGTTGCGTAGTCGCCTTCGCGCCGGCGACGTCTGGGTCGAGGGCTCGCGCCAATACCGCGCGATCGAAGATCAGCTTTTGCCAAAAGCCCTGTTCGCGGCCATGCGGGAAGCGGGACCTCTCCCGGTCGCGGTATCGGGCACGGCGCGTGACTATCTCGAAAAGCGCAGCGCCCTTCTCGCGCGGCGCATGGACGAGGTCGCGAACAAGGCCACTCGGAGCAAGCTCGAGGAGGTGCTGTATCGAACGCTTCCGGCGGTGCGCATCACGGACCTGATGGCCGACGTCGATCGCTGGACGGGGTTCTCGGAAGCCTTCACCCATCTCCACACCGGTTTGCCTGCCGACGAGCGACGGATCGTCATGACAGCGGTGCTCGCCGATGCCACCAACCTGGGGCTGACACGCATGGCCGATGCCTGTTCGGTCGCGTCCTACCGCCAACTCGCCTGGACGACAGGATGGCACCTTCGCGAAGAGACCTACCGGCGTGCGCTCGCGCGTATCGTGGATGGGCAGCAGGCGCAGCCCCTGGCGAGGCTGTTCGGCGCGGGTTTTTCGTCGAGCTCGGACGGACAGCATTTCCATGTCGGCGGTCCCGGTGAAGCGGTCGGCGCGGTCAACCGCCACCACGGCCGCGAACCGACGGTCGGCTTCTACACCCACATTACCGACCGATATGCGCCCTTCCACACCGCCGTTCTCACCGGGAGCGCCGGCGAGGCCGCGCACGTCATTGACGGTTTGCTCTATCACGAAGCCGATCTCGACCTGGCTGTTCATCATACCGATGGTGGCGGCGTTTCCGATCATGTGTTCGGCCTCGCGCACATATTGGGCTTCCGGTTCGCGCCGCGTATTCCCAACATCGGCGACCGGAAACTGCACGTGATGGACAAACCCGAACGTTGGTCGGCGCTAGGCAGCCTGATTGGCGGCCGCAATCGACGAAGAGCTGATCGAAGCGCACTGGGATGACGTGCTGCGGCTTGCCGCCTCGGTCCGGACCGGAACGGTGTCAGCATCGCTCATGCTCAAGCGGCTCGGTGCTTACCCGCGTCAGAACGGTCTGGCGCTCGCGCTACGGGAAATCGGGCGGATCGAGCGCACGCTCTTCACGCTCGACTGGCTCGAAGACCCGCAGTTGCGGCGGGAATCGACCGTCGAACTCAACAAGGGAGAGAGCCGAAACGCGCTCGCACGCGCGGTCTGCTTCCACCGCCTTGGACGTATTCGAGACCGGAGCAGAGAGGGGCAGCAGCACCGGGCATCTGGCCTTGCCCTCCTCACCGCAGCAATCGTGCTGTGGAACACCGTCTATCTCGATCGCGCGCTCACCGCGATGACCAAGGCTGGCAGAAAGATCGACGAAGCATTGCTACCGCACATCGCTCCGCTCGGCTGGCAACACATCAATCTCACCGGCGACTATCTCTGGTCCGAGACCCCGCCTCTCGACGATGACGGATACCGACAGCTCCGGCGCTTCAACGTGCTCGAATCCATGGCCGCGTGATCGCCCACCCCGCTTACCGTGCTATCCTGCCCGTTCTATGTCGCGGCCCCTGATCGGCCCGATGCCGGGTATCTGGCGCAGGAGTTGGTAATCCTGGCTGTGCCGCAGCAGTTCGTCGGCCTGGGCTTCGATCTCGTTACGTTGTCGGATCAGGCTGCGGGCCTCCGCGACAACCATCCGGAACATACGAATGGCAGGGGCATCAAGCGGCAACGGCAGTCCGATTGATGTGCGTGCCGTCTCATAAATATCCATTAGAATCTGTGTCTTGCTGACCTTACGGCCGACGATACCCCAGGCTGCTTTTACGAACTCGTCCTTCGTCAGCGCCGTGATGCTCGCCGGTGTCGGGAAGGCATCGAGGAAGGCGAAGAACCAGTCGCTGCGACTGTTGCCCGAAACCGATCAATCTCGGGAAAGTACAGCGGCAGGTAATGCGTCAGGATGCGGTGCTGGATCTCGGTCTTGGCTTTTGCGATCGCCTCATGCGTCTTCGACAGTTCCTGTACGTCGTTGATGCCGGCGCGCAGCGGATCATGATAGCGCTGGGTCGCCTGGATCTTCAGCATGTGCAGCATCACCTGCGCATCCTTGGGATCGTTCTTGTCCCAACTGTTGTGCAAGGCCTCGCGGGTTCGGGCAAGCGCCAGCGACGAAATCAACCGTACTTCGAAGCCCGCTTCAGCCAGGCGCCACGCGATAGGTCTGTGATAATTACCCGTTGCTTCGAAGCCGCAGACCACAGGTCGGCCGTACGCCAGCAGCACCTCGATCAGCCGATCATGCTCGGCACGATTGTTAAGAACCTGCAACCGGCGGCGTTTATGGCCCGGGTCTTCGATCAGAACTTCATTGCGAACCTTGGCGATGTCGATGGCTACCAACACCGCATCGGCGAGTATAATATTTGCGCTGGTCATGGTCGGTCTCTCCGAATGGGTTGTGAACACTCACATTCTAGAGAAACTCTGACTGGCCATGGCCGCCTCGAACGGTGCGCGCCTGCAGCGAAAAGCTGCGCGCACCGCTATCGTGGCTGCCTCAGTTCGCTCCCTCCGTAGGTGCTACGGCCCCGAGTTCATCGCAAAGGCGTTGCGCGAATGGATCACCACCGTCGGCGCCAGGACCGCCTACATCATGCCCGGGAGCCCCTGGGAGAACGGCTATTGCGAGAGCTTCAACTCGAAGCTTCGCGACGAGCTGCTCGACGGCGAGATCTTCTACTCGCTTCAGGAGGCCCAGATCGTCATCGAAGGATGGCGCCAGCACTACAACACGGCGCGACCGCATTCATCTCTGGGCTACAAACCCCCAGCACCAGAAGCGGTCCTGTGGCCGGCTGCGCAACCCGGACCAACTTCGCCGGCCACGCCCGCCGTAGCGCCAAGACCCGTCATGCACTAACATTCAAACCGGACCACCCGATGGGGGCCGGCCAAGGCGAGCGACGGATAAAGCGGACGACCAATCGATCCAATTTACCGCCACAGAAAGTGCGCGTATGTTGCTTTAGGTGCGGTGGCAACCAACTGTTGACCAATTGCGCTGGGGAGTAATCATGACGGAGCGTTCAGCTGTTATCCAGACACAAAGCGGCAGCGCCGACGTCGGTTGGTCAACGCTTGACGGAGTTGTGGTCAATATTACCCAGACAGGTCCCCCGCCTCTTATTTCCGCGCAGATGCATTTTTCTGTGGATCAAGCGTGCCAGCTAACTTCAGTGCTACTGGCAGCGTGCCGAACCGCTGGATCGGAATTGAAAAAAGCTTGAACCCGATTCCTCGGATGAACTTCTGGCCTTGGCAGAACGGCTCCGTTCCGATCAGAAAAATTTGACCCCTACTGACCTGCGCGTAGCCGCCGGCTATCTCGAACTGTTCCTTAAATTTGGCGCGGGCAATGCACTTGGGGCTCGCGAGGGATAAGTCCACTTCTTTATGATGTCTGGGATCGCGGAGGCAGGCTGAGGCCTGCCAAACAGATATCCTTGGCCGTGGTCGCATCCGAGGGCCGCGACAATACCCTCGATTTCCCTATCTTCGATTCCTTCGGCAACCACGCTCAGCCCAAGTTCGTGAGCGAGATGGGTAATCGAGCGCACCACACTGCGAGCACGACGGCTGGTATTCAGTTGTTTGACAAACGACATATCAATCTTGATCTCGTCCAGCGGAAATTGAGAAAGGTGCGACAATGACGCATAACCGGTACCAAAATCATCCAGTGATATTTTGAACCCGGCATCTCGCAAGCGAGTTAGAATGGTTTCAAACTCATTGTTGCTGTCCCCGAGAACAACGTCTTCTGTTATTTCGAGTTTCAGTTGTTCAGCGTTGACCGAGTTCGCCAAAATTTCACGGCACAGAAAATCCACAAAATTGGGATTTCGAAGTTGGCCTGTGGTCAGGTTGACGCTTATACGGATTTCCGGCCAGTCCGAAAGATGCTGGATGACTTGAAGAAGCACAACCTGTGAGAGCGCCTCCCCCATGCCCCAGTCTTTCAGGAGCGGAAGGAAGTGCGCCGGGGTGATCAGACCGAGGTCCGGGTGCTGCCATCGGATCAGGGCTTCGAGCCCCAACAAGGACTTGTCTTTCAGGCTCACGATTGGCTGAAAGTAGGTCTCGAACTCGTTGCGAACGATGCCCGAGCGACCTTGGTTGAACAACTTCTTGCGCTGCTGCGCTGCGTCACGCAGATTGTCCGTGTAGAATACGTATCGGTTTCGGCCGCCATTTTTTGCCCGGTATAGAGCCAGGTCAGCGGCCTTGAGCAGTGATGCGGGCGCAACTGCGTCGGTGGGATAGAAGGCGATTCCAACCGACGCGGCGGAATGCACCTGTTCGCCGTCAATCGGGTAAGGCTGGTCAAGAAGGCCAAGAAGTTCCTCCGCAAGCGGAACGACGCTCCAAGGCTGTTCGACCGCAAGGAGCAAGGCGAATTCGTCGCCTCCCATTCGAGCAGCGATGGTCGAGGGATTCCGCGAGGTCAAACTCGATAAGCGTTCCGCCACCTGCTTGATCACGAGATCGCCAATATCGTGACCAGAGGTGTCGTTGATTTCCTTGAAGTTGTCCAAGTCCAGTAGCAACAGCGCTACCGTGCATCCCGTCTTGTGTTCCGCGAATGCCTTGCTGATATGATCAATCATGGATCGGCGGTTTCTCAGGCCGGTAAGCTCGTCAGTCTCGGCGAACCCCTTCAGCTGCATTTCGAGCAGCTTTTTTTCTGTTATTTCCTGATGTGAGACGACGGCTCCCAGAGATTGTTTGCCCTGACTATTATCGGAGCCGAATCGAAGCGGCGTTGCCCGGGTCAAGAACCAGCGTTGTTCGGTATGCGAATGACAAGGATACTCGGCCTCGAACCGGTGACGCTTTCCATCCAGCACCTGCCGAATTGCTGTTGCAATTCGATGAGCCGCTTCAGAATCGTCGCCACCCGCCTTCCTGCAAATCTCCAGGTAGTTTACGCCGATGTACGAACCGATGCCGCCGTTGCGGGACGAGAATTGTTTCCAAGCGGCGTTTTCGGCACGAACGATTCCGTCATGATCGATGACACAAATGCTCGCCGTCAGCGCGTCAACTACGGACAGCGCCACTTGGTCCTCGGATAGCCAGTTCATCCTTTTGCCACCTCCCCATATGGGTTGAGCGGCATCGAAGCGCACTGAAGCTTAAGATAGCTTGAAGATCGACTTCTTCTCGCCAGTTCGGCCGTTGCTTTGGCACCAGCAAACGCACATGCCGCTCACGTTTGAAGAAAATCATAAAACCACCGGAACCATTCCTCCGCGACAACGCTCTAGTAATATCTGAATTTATACGCTTCCGATCCAGCATAATTGTGACCAGAATTCAAACGACTCACAAATAATTGAGTAAATTGAATAACTTACGAAACTTTGCGCGGAGGCTTTCGTTGCTACTCCCATGCGGAAATGATTTCGCATCAAATCCCAAAATGGAGAGTTCTATGCAACACAATCAGACAGAGTCTCGTGCTGGACCTTTGTCCGCACAGAAATCCAGGAGGACCGTCCTCCAATGGACCGGCGGAGTCGTCGCCACGCTTGCCATATTCGGCGGCAGCCTTCCGAACTTCGGCATCACGCCGGCGTTGGCGGCTGATCTAGGCGAAGGCGATATCGGCATATTGAACTATGCCTACGCCTTGGAGCAGCTTGAAGCAGCTTTCTACACCAAGGTGATCGAAAGCCCCTACGGGGAGATGAGCGGTGACGAGAAGGCAATCCTCACTGACATCCGCGATCATGAAGTCGCGCATCGTGATTTCCTGAAAGGCGCGCTCGCCGACAAGGCAATCCCTGATCTCGAAGTGGACTTTTCCAAGGTCGATTTTGCCAGCCGTGAAAGCGTCCTGACTACAGCCAAGACGTTCGAAGACCTCGGCGTTGCCGCCTATAATGGCGCGGGGAAATTGCTCGAGAAGGGCGACTACCTTGTCGCCGCAGGTCGTATAGTATCGGTCGAAGCGCGACATGCGGCTACGATCCGCGATCTGCTACAACCTGGCAGCGTTGCATTCGCGGGCCCTGACGTGGTCGACAAGAACGGCCTCGACGGAGCGTTGGAGCCTGCGAAGGTTCTCGCCGCCGCTGATCCGTTCATCAAAACCGAAGTCACGGCAAAGAGCCTCTAGGAGGAATGATCATGAACACCAACACCAACACGATCCTTGGCGCGCTCGACCCCGATTTGGCGAGCCGTCTGGTTACAAGCCGTCGCGGCCTCTTCTCCCATGCGGCGTTGTCGCTTGGCGCACTTGCCTCGGCTCCGCTGGTCCTTGCCGCAGCATCGAAGCAGGCTTTTGCGGCAGGGTTGCCGCAACAGATCGTCGATACGTTGAACTTCGCACTGACGCTCGAACATATCGAGGATGCATTCTACCGTTCCGCTCTGGAGAAGGATTTCATCCCCGCCGAACACAAGGCAGTGTTCCAGCAGATCGGCCTGCATGAAGCGGCACACGTGGCCTTCCTGTCCGGCGCTCTCGGAGCGGCGGCTGTCAAGCGTCCAGAAGCCGACTTCACGGCGGGCGGAAAGTATGCCGATGTGTTCTCGAATTTCGAAACTTTCTTGACCCTATCGCAGACCTTCGAAGACCTCGGTGTGGCCGCCTACAAGGGTCAGGCCGGAAATCTGATGGAGAATGACGACATCCTTACGGCCGCGCTCCAGATCCATTCGGTCGAAGCACGTCATGCCGCTCAGGTCCGCCGGATAGGGGGCAAGAAGGCTTGGGATGGTGCATTCGATGAGCCGATGACCAAGGAAGCTGTGCTTGCTGCGGCAATGCCGTTTTTTGAAGGCTTAACAAGCGCGCCTACGCCTACATGCCTCGCCGCCAACTGCGGCGGGGCATTCATGTTCTCACGTCTTCCAGCCTCATGACGTTTTGCCAATGTCGTCTCTTCGGCGGAAATCACACTTATGGCGAACCACAGTTACGCTGTGAACGAATGTTCGCTATCGGGAGCTAACACTGCTACGTTGGATTAGAGCCATTGCATCCACATTGATGCTTTGGACAACGGCTTCTGCCGAGTGAAGGCTTGCACCGCAAGTTTTCGGCCCCAGAGGCCCCTTCATGTCCCCTGTGTATCGGTTGCCCATAACGCCGCCCCTCGCCGTCTCGGGGTGGGCGACCTAATCCGCAGGAACTGTGTCCTTGTGATTCGTGCCACCACTAGTTGAGGAAGTCCGTTGCGCGCGCAGACGAAGCCTGAATCGTCGCCGTTATGGATGTAGAAGTGCCCGACGAGGCGGCCGGCGGTACCGATGGTGGCCCATCCGCGACCGCAGGCGGGGTCATTGTTGTCTTGTCCTTCCCAGGAAAACTCCGTGCAGGCCGATCGTATACCCTCCGGCGAGGGGCCGCGGGCTGACGGCGTTGGACGACCACGGCCGTCTGATCAGGCGGCTGCGCGGTTCTGGGCCGTGCCGACACGCCAGTGCCAGGGCAGTAGCTCGGACAATCGACTCTCGGCGTCCCCGCGATGTGGGCGAGCGCGTCGGCGAGCCAGGCCTGTGGATCGACGTCGTTTCAGTTTCGCGGTGGCGATGAGCGTCGCGATGGCGGCTGCACGATCGGCGCTGCGGTCGGAGCCGGCGAAGAGCCAGGCTTTCCTGCCGAGGGCAAAAGCCACGCAGGCTGCGCTCTGCGGCATTGTTTGTCAGGCAGATGTGACCGTCGTCGAGGAAGCCGGCGAAGCGGCTCCAGCGCTTAAGCATGTAGTCGATCGGCTTGGCGACCGACGACGAACGCGACAGCGTGGTGCGCTTCTCCTGCAGCCACGCGTGCAGGTCATCGGTGAGTGGCCTGGACTGTTCCTGTCGGACGCACCGACGGTCCTCGGCGCTCAAGCCGTTTATCGCGCGCTCGATGGCGAACAGCGCGTCGATACGCGTCACCGCTTCCAGCGCAATCGGCGAGACGGGCGCGGCGGATGGCCCGCGCCGTGCCAAGGCGGAGATGTCAGCGAGTTCGAAGAAGCCGCGGCGGGCATGCGCCCAACAGAGCGCCGAGGTGACCGCTCCCGCCTTGCGCGCCGGCCTCGTAGAGGCCGTTGTAGCCGCCATAGGCGTCGGCCTGCAGGATGCCCCGCCAGCCCTTGAGGTGATCCTCGGGATGTTCGTGCCTGCGATCACGCGAGGCGTAGTAGAGCGCCGCCGGCGGATCGGCGCCGCGGATCGAGCGTATCGCTGCATGAGCTCACTCTCGCAAATCTCATGCTCTCGATCACGGGCGCGGTTGCGAATTCGAATGGCCAGAAGGTCTTCAAGACCTTGAAGAACGAGGAACTCCATTGTTCCGAAGCCGAGATGAAGGCTCATCTTGCCAACCTCTACGAGCAGCAGAAGGGGAAATGCGCTATCACTGGCATTGCGATGCATCTGCATGGCCAGGACGATTGCGATAGCGATATGCTCGTTTCTCCGGATCGGATTGACAGCTATGGCCACTATTCGATCGGCAATGTTCAGTTCGTCTGCCGTTTCGTGAATTTCTGGAAGATGGCTCAGGATAATAACCGCTTTGCCGAACTTCTGGATCGCGTGGTGGCCAACCGGGTTCGCAGATACGGTGTAGCCAGATCTTGCATTTTCGTCGCTCCGTCATGCCGGCGGCATCAATCTGGTGATATTTCCAACTAATCTTGTCGCGATAGCATCGCGGTTCATGACCCCGATCATCGGCTGCCCACACGACAAGTCGTCCTGATCGTGAATTGCCGCCCGTCGCTAAGGGCTCAACGCGGCAGCGACCCGCTCAAGACACTCGTCCTCAACAACGTCGGCCAGTGGTTCTTCCCCTCCGCCGTAGCCCTCCCCGCTCACCGATCCGACCGGAATATCCCCATCTCTTGAGCGCTCCGTCCGCGTCCACCACCGTCGTAGAGGGACGAATAACTCAACAGCAGCATGATGGATGGGGGCGCTGGAGGAGAGGTCTGTTTGGTATAGAGAGTGGCCGTCCGATTATGTTCGCCTTGGACCGACTTTGAAACAAAACTCCCTCTCAAATGCGTGACACCCAAAACCCCGCGCGGCCGATTCCGCGCTAGACCTGCTCACTCTCGCCGAACAATCGGCGGAATTTTAGGCCCTTGTCAGGCTAAGCACGTGGGCTTAGCCGCCGCGCTTTCACGGGGCCATAGACGCAGATTTTGGGACATGGTCGCCCGAATTGTACCTCCGATCTGGATTCGCGAAGGCGCTCTCTTCTTTCGAACGATCGATAGCGCCGAGGAAGGCTAGGCCTATCTTCGATGCCTTCCTCACAGACCGGTTGTGTTGCAAACGTTGCGGTAATTCGGGTCTGGTATGACGAGGTCTCGCCTTGAGGAGACCGTTTGATGTTTAAGGCCGCCATTTCGACCGATCAATGATCCTGCTGTGCGTTCGCTGGTATCTGGCTTACGGCTTGAGCTTGCGGGATTTGAAGGAGATGATGGCTGAGCGCGGCATCAGTATTGATCACTCGACGATCCATCGCTGGGTGGTCCACTTTTCGCCCGTTCTGCTCAAGCGGTTCAATCGCCGAAAGCGATCCGTCGGCAGCAAATGGCATATGGACGAAACGTACATCAAGGTTCGCGGCCAGTGGATGTATTTCTATCGCGCCATCGACAGCGTTGGCGACACCGTCGAATTCTGGTTCAGCGAACATCGTGATCTGCCCGGCGGCGAAAACGCTTTCTGCGCAACGCTTTGCATCGTCACGGCCGACCGGACCGCATTGTCATCGACGGCAGTCAGACCAACCGGGAGGCGATCATCTCCTGCGATGCCGAAAGCCGTTTGCTGGATCGGTCGCAACGCAGCATTGAAAGCGATCCGCATTCGCAAAAGCCAATACCTCAACAATCGGATCGAGCAGGATCATCGACGTATCAAGCGGCGGGTGCGGCCGATGCTGGGCTTCAAGTCCTTCGCGACGGCAGCCGTCACGCTGGCCCGCATCGAGATGGTTCATATGATGCGCAAGCGGCAGGGCCGCTTCGCCTTCAACCCAGCGCCTGCCCTCAATGAACAATTCGAGGCAATCGCCACCTGAAATCCGTCCAGCGGAAAGCTGCCTCTTGCCTTCCAAAAAATTTGCAACACAACCGCCTAATAGCCTACCCATCGCCATTGATCAATTCGCCGTGACGCTCCTTCGGACTACGGAACCTTCGCGGCGGCGGCGACTTGCGAATAATGCTGCCGATTGCGGCCTGGAGGAGTTCACCATGGCTTTAGATAACCGCGTTCATACGGCGGCGACGCCACGGGACATGAAGTGAGGCCTTCGCCAAGGAGCGCTCTGGGGCATAGTCGCCGGCATCCTAACTGCGGCATTCGAAATGATGGCGAGCGCTTTCCTCATGGGGATTGGCGCATTCTTCATGCCCTTGCGGATGATCGGCGCCATCGTAATCGGCCCGGCTGCCCTCGATCCCGGCTATTCGCTCCTGACAGCCGGGTCGGTAGGCGTGATTGTCCACATGGTGCTTTCCATCGTGTATGGAATGATCTTCGGAGCGATCGCCGCCAGCACGCTACGGGGCCAGATGGCCCATGTAGGACTGGGCAGCCTGTTCGGGCTCGTTTTATGGCTCGTCAATTTCTACGTCATCGCTCCGATGGCATTTCCCTGGTTTCTTGAGGCAAACCCGATCGCGCAGTTCATTGCGCATACGTTCTTCTTCGGAACGGTTCTCGGCTACTCGTTGTGGAAGGCGCGCGAGAACACGGCCGCCGAAGGCGCGCGAGGATAGCCGGATAGCCGGATCGGCGGGCTATGTAAGCCCTGATCTTGCTCGCGCCCTGTTGCCCGTGTCGAAAACGAAACGGTGACGGGTTGAGCCGGTCCGATGGCGTCGGCGGGGCTCGCAGCTTCTGACTGGATCATAAGGGAAGTCCCGGCTCTGTCCCCGAAACGGCCGACAGCCGCGGTCGAGGAGGCTGGTGCCCGGGTGTTTGCCAAGGTGGACCACGCAGCCGGCGCAACTTAGCTCATGTGGCGATGAATCTCGCTGCGCATGCGTTGCTGAGGTCATCCGTAACGGCGACAAAGGCAGCCGGACGCTGTCCTCTCGAACTTTTCCAGGTCGAATGCGTTGACCTTTATTCCGATCCGGCCAGCCCCGAAGGCTCTCATGGCATCTTCCTCAATCATCGTCATCGGCGCATCCGCAGGCGGAGTAGGTGCGTTGCGCTTTCTCGCCGCTGCGCTGCCGAATACGTTTCCCGCCCCTGTTTTGGTGGTGCTGCATATCGGCGCCCATCGAAGCGAATTGCCGGAACTTTTGAATTCCGCCGGCCCGCTTCCCGCAAAACATGCCGAAGATGGCGAAACGATCCATCCTGGCCGCATCTATGTGGCTCCGCCGGATCGCCATATGATCGTCGCCGACGGGCGGCTGCGCCTGTTGCGTGGTCCCAAGGAAAACTGCGCGCGGCCGGCCATCGACCCGCTGTTCCGCAGCGCGGCGGAGCACTATGGCACCGACGCGCTGGGCGTGATCCTGTCTGGCAATCTGAACGACGGCACGCTCGCCTGCTTGAAATCAAGCGGCGCGGCGGCATCGCGATTGCCCAAGCTCCCGACGACGCCGCATATCCGGACATGCCGAAAAGCGCCCGCGCACGTCGCGCTCGATTACTGCCCGCCGCTCGCGGAAATGCCAAATTGCTGATAGAACTGGTCAACGGAAAGGACGGAAAGGATCCAGCCATGCCGATATCCTCTTTTCAACCGGATTCCGGGCAAAGTCCCGAGTTGACCGAGGCCAGAACATTCGACGGCCTTGACGGTCACCTGCCCCGAATGTGGCGGCGCGCTGAAAAAATTCGAGGTCGGTTCAATCATCAAATTCGGCTGTCACATCGGGCATAGTTATACCGCCGAGATCATGGCGGGGGCGCAGTTCGAGGAAATGGAAAAAGTCATGCGCGCCGCGGTGCGGTTCCTCAACGAGCGGCGAATTTGCCTTCAGATGGCCGATCACACCCGGTCCGCGGAACACGCCCCTCCGCCGACTGGCACGCCGAGCAGGCAGGCGCTGGATCGTGCCTACAAGCTCCGCGACCTCGTAGAGCAGAACTGGCTGACGCCGGAGAGCGTAAGACGCGTCGCGTCGGCATCCAATGGTTCGGCCCCACTCGCGGAATAGGCCGCCGACCGCTTCCCCTTTCGAAATTCAGCCAGATACAGCATTATACCGGCGGGCGATCCGCGAAAACCCGCGCGATGGTTCGTTGCAGATCTTCTTGTGCGTATGGTTTGCGCAATGCCGGTTCGTCGCGATATCCGTCGGGAAAACCCTCGGCCCCGTATCCGCTTGCAAACGCAAACGGAATGCTGCGCTGCCGCAGTATGTCGGCTACTGGAAAGGACTTCGTGCCGGCGACATTGATATCCAGAAATCGCAAAGTCGATGTCGCTTTCGCGAGCAAGCGTCATGGCTTCGTCGATACGCGTGGCTTGACCGACCACTTCATGCCCGAGTCGGTCAGCAAATCCTCCAGATACATCGCGAGCAGGACTTCATCCTCGACGATCAGCACCCGCTTCGGTGTCTGGTCGGTCAACCTGTTTCGTCCTTTCCCCCTCTGGCATCGGCGCATCGATGGTGCAAACGACACCGAGTCTCGTAGGCAACGCTCACCTTGCCGCCCAGTTCCGTAGCCAGCACCCGCTGGACCAGGCGGGTGCCGAAACCCTTGCGCGTCGGCGCGTGACAGGCGGCCCGCGCTCGGTCCAGCGCAAGTATAGCCGCCGATCCTCGTCCTGACCGTCGAGGCGCCAGGCGATATCGACTTGGCCTTCCCCGGTCGAGAGCGCGCCGTATTTCGCGGCGTTTCGTGCTAATTCATGGATGGCATGGCAATGGAGAGCGCACGGGCCTGGCGCGAGCCGCAAGGCTGGGACCGTCGATCCGGAAGCGGTTCGATCCCCCGGCAAGCGGCTCCAATGTGTCCGAGACGACATCGACAGATCCGCGCCTGCCCCAGTTTTCGCGGGTCAGCAGGTCGTGCGCCTTGCCCAGCGCGACAAGCCGCGACCCGAAGGCGGCGCGGGCTTCGTCTATCGAAGCAGCGCTGCCCAGCGTCTGCGATGCGATCGCCTGCACCGTCGCCATGACATTCTTGATGCGATGATTGAGTTCGCCAACCAGGATTTCGCGATGCTCCTCGAAACGCTTTGCGCTCGGTGATGTCCTCGATGGCAAGCAGGATCAGGGCGTCACGCCTCCTTCTTGTGGCAACTTGCTCGCAGTGAGCAGCATCGATCGTAGTCCGGTCAGATGGAAATCCTGCTCGATTTCGAAGTTGTGGATATCCTCGTCCCGCCGAAATAACTCTATCCAGAAAGGGGCCGCAGAGGCGGGTTATTCCACTCGCCGGTTCCAAGTTCAAAGATAATATGCCCTTTGGGTTCTTCGTCAAAAACAGCGAATAGTTCGCGGAAAGCCTTGTTGGCGTTTGGACACGCAAATTCTTGTCCAGAACGATCAGGGGATGCTGAACCGTCCGCACTATGGTTTCGGAATAGACGCGAGCATCGTGATCGCATCGGCGGCGCGTTTTTCGGTCAGTGATGTCGTTGAACGTAACGACGACGCCTGCGATGCGGTTGTCCTGCGTGCGATAGGGAAGCACGCGGCGAACATACCCAGCGGCCCGCATCGGTGGGCACTTCGGCCTCGATGGCAGTAAGCTTTTTAGCACCGTCTCGGCATCCCGCAACAGATTCTCGTCGGCGAATTTGCGGGCGAAATGAGCGATCGGCCGACCGATGTCGGACGGGACGAAATCGAACAAATCCTTCATCGCCGGGGCGAACCATGTGATGCGGAACCCCGGTATCAGGAAAAAGGGTCGCGTCTCCGATCGGCCAGCAGATTGTCGAGGTGGTTGGTGGTGCTTTCAAAGCTCTCCGATCTTGTGCTGAAGCTGACTGTTGACGGTGTTCAGTTCCTCGTTGAACGATTGCAGTTCCTCCTTCGAGGTCTCCAGTTCCCTCATTGGTGGATTGAAGCTCCTCGTTCAATGGAGGTGGCTTCCTCGTTCGAGGCCTTCAACTCCTCGTTGGTGGTTTCCTGATACTCGATGGTGTTCTGCAGTTCGGCGCGGGTCGCCTTCAATTCGTCGACAAGGCGCGTTCGGAGGACGACCCCTCTCCAGCGTCGTCGCGAACAGCGGCCGGGCGGGATCGGACTGCGCCAATGCCGGCGCGAAGCTGACGAGAATAAAGCCGCGCCTTGCGACGATGCGGGCAGGCGCAACCGTCATGTCGACGGATCGGCCCGTCTCCCTGATCCGGGCGTTGACGGTCACGCTTCGGTTTTCTTTCGACGCTTCGCGATCGCGGCGCGCAGCCTGGCGGCCATTCCGTCGCGCGCCATGGTCAGCAGATCCCTGGTCGGCTCGCCCGCCGGGTGTTCCAGATAGTCCCTGGTTGTGCCGTGGAAATAGAGAACGCGGCCCTTCTGGTCGATCAGCACCGAGGCCGGAGCGTAGCGCTCCAGGAGCGCGCGCCGCGCCAGTTCGGCGGCCGGTGCGATCGCCTCGGAGACAGCGACGGTTTCTCTCTCGTTCGGGGTTCAGCGGGGCCGCGCGGCGGCGGATAGTCGACGAGGTCGTGCCGGGTCGGCCCGAGCCTTCGGTATATCCGCCATTTCTTCGACACCGTCTCGAACAGGTCTTCGTGCCGTCCGATCGTCTCGGCACTGCCGAGAAAGAGATGCCCGCCAGGGAGCAGCGCGAAATGACAGAGCGCGAATCCGTTGCTGCGCGTCAGCTTCGAGATAGATGAGGACATTACGGCAAACCAGGTCGAGTCGTGAAAACGGCGGATCGCGCAGCAGGTTCTGCGGCGCGAACACAACCATTTCGCGAAGCTCCTTGCTGACTTGGAAGGACCCGTCGAGCTTTTCGAAAAAGCGCTTGAGACGGGTCGATGGAAAGCCCGCCACGGCGGCGGCTGGATAAATGCCATCGCGCGCCTTGCGCAGATTACCTTCCTGGGCGTCGGTCGCGAATACCTTTAGTTCGAACCGCTTTTCGGCCGCCTCGGCAAGTTCGGTGACCAGCATGGCGACGGAATAGGCTTCCTCGCCCGTGGAGCAGGCCGGCGCCCAGACGCGGATCGAGCGCCTGTCTCGCGCTCGGCCACCATCGGCGCAATACCAGTTCGGCAAGCGTCTTCCATGCGTCGTCGTCGCAAAAATCCCGAGACGCTTATCATGAGGTCCCTGATCAGCGTGGCGGCTTCATCCGGACTGGCGCGCAATTCGTCGATATTCGTCTAGCGTTTCGATGTTTCTCAGGCCAAGACGCCGGTGAACGCGCCGCCGAGCGTCGCTTGCTTGTAGCCGCGAAAATCGTGTCCGCCGCGCGCGCGCAACAGATCCAGAACATGATCGAGCGTCGCCTGGCCACCCGGCGAGGCGATCTCGGCATCGACGGGCGCCGAAATGTAATCGTGGCGGATGTAGGCCAGCAGGATCTCCGGCATCTTTTCCGGCGCGAGGATGTGATCGGCCATGCCCGCCGAAATCGCGCTCCTCGGCATGCCGTCGAATTTGGCGGTCTCGGGCGCCTGCACGAGGCTCATGCCACCCTCCGCCCGGATCTCCTTCAGCCCCTCGGTGCCATTGCTTCCCGTGCCGGACAGCACGATGGCGATCGCCCGTTCACGCTGGTCCTTAGCGAGCGAGAACAGAACATCGACGGGATGACCGTGGCCGCGCGGCGCGACCGGCTTGGCCATGTGCAGCGCGCCTTCGCGAACCGTCAGGTCGGAATCGGGCGCGATCACATAGACGTGGTCGGGCGCAAGCCGCATGCCGTCCTTGACCTGAACGACCGGCATGGCCGTGCGGGCGCCCAGGACGCGCGCCAACTCGCTTTCGCGCTTGGGATCGAGATGCAGCACGACCACGAAGGCGCAGCCGCAGTCTGTCGGCATGGCGTCGAAGAAAAAGGCCCAGCGCCTCGATGCCCCGGCCGACGCGCCATGCCGACAACCGGAATTGCCGCGGTTTCGGACGCACGCGCCCGCTGCCTCTCGCGCGTATTCATCCGTTTTCGCCTTGGGCTTCGCCTCGGCGATTGCCTTCGCGGAGAGATTCTCCAGTCATGGACCCGCACCGCTTACCGCCCCAATCTGCTTGGCCCCACTCAGAGAGTTCCCCAAAGCAACCATCCACACGACAATGCCCAGCGGCCTGCGAGTGACTGTTACTCACGTGAATACCCCGCCGACAAGCCGGGTGGCCTTCGGTCGTTCCGTTGCGTCGCGGGCGACTTTGCGGCTGTTCGCGCAGAAAGTCACAAATCATTCGAGCCGGCGCCCAGAGCGCTTCTTGGTAAGGCCGGAGCAATGCTCAACGGTTCTTGACGCGATGGCTCATCTCGCACGGCCCTCCGCCTGCTTGCGACCGGTTACATCGATGAAGATACCGACCATAATCCACCGGACCATGCGGCGTCATCACCCAGTGCAGTCTGAGAATCCATTTCAGTTCGTCCCCGATCATTATGCGGAAGTCGATTTCGTAAGGTCGGACAATGGCACGCGTAGCGTTGCTCGCGCGGCGCGGTCCGCCGCTCAGCCCTGTCCAAGGTTCTGCGGGGTCATTCGACGACAAAATGTGCGGGGGACGAACAAAAACTGATGTCGCCTTGAGAGTTCTCTGCGGTGCCGGTGCAACGGATTCGTTGTGGGATGCGTTGCGCCACAAGTCCAGGTGTTGCGAGTGCCGCCTTTGCTATGGCGGGTCAAATCTATCTTCATTATCTCACGATGCGGAGTTTCCCGATGTCGCTGACTGCATTCGCGCTCAATTGTTCGCTCAAGCCGTCTCATGCCAATGAGAAATCATCGACTGACAAAATCCTGAGCGATCTGATTGCGGCGCTGAAGCCGTATGACGTTATTTCCGGGGGTCCGGTTCGCGTTGCCGACCATAACGTAAAACCGGGCGTATTGTCAGATGAAGGCAACGGCGACGATTGGCCAAAGTTGCGCGCGCAAATCCTGGCAGCAGATATCCTGCTTCTGGGCCTGCCGATCTGGATGGGACAGCCATCGAGCGTCGCCAAGCGTGTGCTCGAGCGAATGGATGCGTTTCTGTCCGAAACAGATGACCTCGGTCGCATGCCTGCTGCTGGGAAGGTGGCAATTGTCGCCATCGTGGGCAACGAAGATGGCGCGCACGCCTGCCACGCTGCGTGCTTCCAATCGCTGAACGATGTTGGCTTTACGATCCCCGCCAACTGTGGCGTCTACTGGGTTGGCGAGGCGATGGGAAATATCGATTACGTCGACTTGCCGTCCGCGCCGAAGAAGGTGGCTGGCATGATAGAAATGGCCGTCTCGAATGCCGTTCATCTGGCCAAACTCTTGAAGGGCGAGAATTATGTCGGCGTTCCTCAATAGGATGACGGTCCTATCGCCATCCTTGACTGGGAAACAAGCGGAAACGCATGGAACGTCGAAGGAAGCCCGCCTTCGCTCGACCGGCACGGTCTTCGATCAGTCGGGCGCAACAGCCGTTGCATGGCGTCGAGGAAATGGCCGATCTCGGCTTCGAATTGTAGCAGATCGAATACTACCAATCAGGCCCGAGAACCGCTGCGGCGGGCCGGTTTTTTGACCAGGTAAGCGGCCTGGTCTGATGGGGCTTGCTGATTTATGCGAAATTCGGGCAAGCTTCGCGCAAGGTCGGGCGTCCAACTTGCGCAATCTGGCACTCCCGCAGGCTCTCACACAAAGGAGCGAAGGTGAACCGACAGGCAAGGATTGTTCTCGCGGCAAGCGTTCTGATTATTTCAGCTCTCCCTGCCCGTGCAGAATGCAACATCTCAGACGCGAAACTGGAGGAGGCGATTCTACAGAAGCCTGAGCTTCGGGATGGCGCCAACCGCCAGATGGTTCGCGACCTCCGAGCCCTCCGCGACTCCGCTTTCATCCTTTGGTCCTACGCCCGCCATGATGATTGCGAGCGAGTTCTGGCCAGTATTCGCGACCTCATTGCGTCGCCGTCAATGGGAAACTTGGGAGACAACGACGAAGACGAAGCAGATCAGCAGCTTGCAGCGCGAGAGCCGATGCTTGAGCGAGGCGGAGCAGTGATCGGCCGCGCGAGGATGCAGACGCAAAACCTCTCATCGACATTGACGAGCTCGGCCCAGGATTACGGGCCGACGAGATACTGGGGGCCGAGGTCCGAAGTTCCGATGACAAGATCATTGGGGAGGTCCGCAATGTCGTTATAGGCACCAAGGATCGCGAGGATTATGTCGTTGTCGCTTCGGGTGGGTTTTTCACAGTGGGTAAGGACAGCATTGTCGTCCCACTGCGATCGCTGCAGATCTCACAAGGGCGCGAGAGCTTTTATCTTCGTATCCCGGAGAGAGAGATGAGGGATGTGCCTCTCATGCCCGACCAGGACTATTCCTGGCTCTCGGACGCCAAGCCGCCATTCGGCGGACCAAAGCAGGTGCTGGCCTATCCCGGTCGCTACGCCCACCGCGTCGCCATCGCCAATTCTCGCCTGATCATTATGGCCGACCGCAAGGTCGAGTTACGCTGCGGGGATTATCGCCAACGCTGCAAGTCGAGGGTTGTATGTTTGACGCCCACGAGTTCATCCGGCGTTTTGTGCTGCACACCCTGCCGAATGGCTTCCATCGTATGCGCCATTAATTCCTCGTCAACGGCTATCGTGGATCACCGGCTGCCGCGCGATCAGTCGTCCTGGTCGTCAATTGCCGCCTGTCACTGCGGGCCGCAACTCGGCAAAGAGTCGCTCAAGATAACCCAGTCTTCACGATCTTCGTGCTCTGCTTATTCTTCGCCGTCGCTCTCTCCGCCGCTCAGGCCCGGTCGAAATATCTCCTGGCCAACAGCTTCTCCTTCGACAGTAGTCCAGCATCCTCGAGTGCCTCAAAATCCGGCAGGTCGCGCAGCGTGTCGAGCCCGAACGCCAGCAGGAATTCTTTTGTCGTGACGTAGGTATACGGCGCGCCCGGCGTCGGGCTGCGCGGACCGGAGGCGATCAGCTTTCGCACCGCGCAGCTGGCCGATCAGGTCGCGGGAAATCTCCTTGCCGAAGAACGACGAACAGTTCTCCACGGGTGATGGGCTGGAAATACGCCACGCACATCAACAACCAAAACCTCCGAATTGTGTCAGGTCGGCGGCGGTTCTCACTGCCTCCAAACCGCGGCACGGATGGCGTCGGCATAGGCCGGCCCGGGTCAGGTGTTTCCAGCCGCCGGCGACGGCAAACCAGGTCATAGGGCCGCCCGCGCAGTTCCTCGCGAATGTCGTCGATCACAGGTCGATGCTGCAGCTCGTGCCGACGACGCGCGCCAAACGTCTCACGACCCACGGGCTCGCTGGCAGCAAAAATGGTCGCCTCGACGCGATGCATCCATTCGCGCCAGCGGGCTTCCGTCGGCAGATGATCCAATTCCCGATCAAACAAATGGTCATTTGACCGGCCCTCGCCTGATCGATGGCCATCTGACCGGCCTCGCCTCTTGCGCGCTGCTTCAGCCATTTCTTAAAGCCCGTAAATGCGGAAAGTGGTGCGGCCCGACAGTTCGCGCACGGCGCCGAGTTCGACCAACCGGTCGAACAGGCGGCGCAGCCCACGGTCGCTCATGCCGGCGATCTTTTCCGAAGCAACGATCGCATCGTCGGAGAGGAGTCTTTCGACGACAGCATCCGCTCCCTTGCGCCTAAGTTCGGCGCGACGGCGAGCAGTTTTGCCGCGCGACGTCCGAGCTCGGCCGACAGGTCGATGGCGCGGAGCGCGGCCCGGGCTTGCGCGGCGAGCAGACCTTTCGCTCGGTCAGGTCCGGCCTCGATCCCGACTGCCGCAACAATGGTACTCGCACCTCGCGATCGGGCAGCCCCCAGGCCCACAGCCGCGTCTGTGCCCAGTAACGGCACCGCATGCGGCCAGGACAGACCGCTGTGCCAACAGAGCGTCCGCGAGCCAGACCCGACGCCACGGCCGAAGCCGTGTCGTTCCGCGGCCATGAACGCGCCGGTCAGCACGCCCACCGTACCAGCGCTGGCGGAGAGTTGCCGAAGCTCGTCCGCCAAATCGCTGACCCTTTCGTTGTTGCCGGCGTAACCGAACTCTTCCAACACTGCGGCGAGGGTTTTCTTCGTCAGCAGCTCCTCAGCGGGCCGGGCCGCCAGCCGACGCCAGGCCAGCAGCATCGAACCAGCGGGACCGACGGACGAAAAATCGCCCGGACGGGTGAGCAGCACGGCGTCGCGTAGCGCGCTTTCATCCTCGACGCGCCCGGCCTGCCGCGTGGTCACCGCAGCTGCGCTGAGCGCCAGCCGTTGCCGCCACGCACCCGCCCACCGCTCCTGCCGGCGGACCACTGCATCGAGGGCGCCGATGGCGGCGCCTGCGGTGAGCGCGACTTCCTCAACTTCTTGTCGCGCAAGCTTTTGCGCATCCGGGACGGCGCGGCGCAGCCAAGCCGGGACAAGTTGCCTTTGGTGCGCTCGAAAGGGCCTCGGCAAGCGGGGTGTGGTGGCGCGGTGAGGATTTGGGAAGCGGAATCATGAAAGACATCATGAATCATCGCGGCGCTTTTCGCAATCACAATGCGCAGAAACCGCCGCGCCTGTCGCGCATCAATAATGAACGATAATGTTGCATTATCGTTTGTTTTGTTCTCTATAGTATGAATGGCGCAAAACATCGATCAGAACCCCGAAAGTGACGCTCTGAAGGGCGATGGATCGTCCCACAGCGCGAGTGTCGGATGAGCGAAATTCGTGAGATTCGGCATGCAGACGGAAATCTGGAGCACAAATTATGAGATTCCTCGCGCATAATTGTGAGACTGGCTGAATCGGAATTTTTGAGACTGCCCGTGCTTCTGGCCGGATTTGACGCCTTCTGCACCTGATGAAGCGCCGCTGCGGGCGACGCGAAGGCGCTGAAGACGTGCATAGATGCGTCTGCGCAACGTGAGCGGCCACGCGCGCAATGTTTCCCTGAGCCTCTCCTCGCCTTCCTCGTCGCTGGCCAGCAGCACAGAGGCGACGTGGCCGACCGGATCCGCGGACAGCCGCCCTACCACGACGGCGAGGGCGTAGTTCTGCAATAGGGAGCCCTGCGCCAGCGCGAGCAGGCCGGAGCGGACCGGCTTGGCGAGAACGGGCGCGACGCGATCGTATTCCGGCACGACAACCAGCAGCGCCTGCCTGGCGATCGGATGCGTGAGGAAATCATGGTTCTCCCTGCGCGCCAGCAGCGACATGCGGGGCTGCTCGGTGAGCAGATGGCGGCGAGGATCTGCGATGCCGTGTCGTCAGGAAATCCAGCAATTGAGGAACGGAAGGAAGTCCCTCATCCTTTTCCCCCGCGCCCAGTTCGCCAAGCGCATGGCGCCGGCGCGCGCATTGAGATCGAGCACGGTCAACTGCGTCTGCGACAACCCTTCCAGATTTCTCCCCGCCCTTGCGGCCAAGCGGACTCCATGTTCCGGGCACCAAAAGTTCCATGGAAGAGCCGTGCTCTTGCGTTGAATTCCGCCCGGACAAAGCGGGCACACATAACGGCTGCCGCGGGGTCACCGTCAGGCGTGCATGCGGCGCTATCTCCTCGAAGGTCATCGCCCGTGTCGCTTCGACAGTCATGCCAGTACGGGCGGGCAAGCAAAGCCCCCTCCCCTGCCCCGAGCCGCCATTCGAGGTCGGCGACGTCACAACAACTCAGGCCGGAGCATTCCAGAAAGGCCTTGATCGGCATCCCGTAGAATTGCGCCAGACGGCCCAGCCAGCAGGACAGTCGCTCATCGGGCTCAGCCCTCGGCACGACCGGCAACAGCGTCGACCTCGCCACGATATTCATACCGGCTCGCCCAGGAGAGGCCAGCACGTTGCGTGTGTCGGCAACGTCGGTAGCCAGAATCCTCTCCTCACCGCTCTCGATCGCCGCGATGGCGAGCATGCCCATCAGCGAAAACACATGCGCGGAGATGCCGCCCGTGACTTCGACAAGGCGCTTCAGCATGCGATCGCCGATCTTCGCTCGGCCGACGCAGCGGCAAGGTCCGCTGCAGACTGCCGATAAGACCGCCGAAATCCTCGTCGTTCTGCCAGGGTGGCAAGGCAACAGCCTCGAAGCGGCGCACCAGCTGATCGTCGGTGCGCAGTGCGTTGCGCGCCTGCTGCGTGCCGACGCAGACGAGCGGGATCCTGAGTTCGTTGCCGAGAAATCGCAGCAGGTTGAGGAAGCGGGTCTGCTCTCGCACCGTGCCGGCCTGAAGGCTATGTACCTCGTCGATCACCAGAAAGGCCCGGGCGGATTTCCGAGAGCAGGCGCAAAGTCAGGCTTTCCAGCACCGACAGCGTTGCCCGCGGTGGCTCAGGGGCGCCGATTGCCGCCAGCAATCGCTTGTAAAAGCGCGCTTCGTCCGGACCTGCAACCATCTGCACGACAATCACCGGCATGTGCATGCGTCCCGTCGCTTTGTCGAAATGCGAGGGGTGATCACGAGCGAACTTCTCGACGATCATGGTCTTGCCCATGCCACTGGCACCGACGATGAGCAAGTTGGGCATGCGTGCGCGTTGCGGAAAGGCTAACAGAGCCTCCAGCTTTGCCAAGGCCTGCTCGGCGCGGGGATAGTTGATCCATCGATCGGCGCGGATCCTGCGGATGCGTTCTTCGGCACTCAGCGCCGCGATCGTCCGGCTGGCGGGAAAGAGGTGCTCGAACTCGTCAGTCCATCCCATTCCTCCACCGCGAAATAGGGTAGCTGCAAGGGCTTGTCGTCTTCGGCAGATGCCGTTTCCGGCGTCAGATCGATCATTTTGCCGCCGCCAAGGTGCTCGCGCCGCGCACTCTCCCGCCGCATGGCTCTCGTCGCGCGCGTTGCCTCGTCGACCAAGGCGCGCTGGGCGAGAATCGTCGAAAAGATGAGTTCCTCATCAAGCGCCTTGCGCCCCTCCGCCCGCAGCGCACGTCGCGCCGCGCGTTGCTCCCACATGGCAATCGACGGTCGGGTGCGGTCGGCGGGGCGCACCTCCAGATACCCCTCCCCTGTCGCGAACAAACACGCAAGACAGGTCACGCGGGTCGTATTTGATGGTCAGCCTTTGCCGGTCCCGCCCCATCAGCCAGCGCAGTTCGTCCGACCAATAGCGGATATGGAACAGATGCAGCCCGTCGCGCTGAAGGGTCCGCTCTTCGTAGGGTAGGAAATCGATCAGGAACCGTTGCGGATCTGATGGTTTGCGCACCGAGACATCGGCAATGCGCGCATTCCAGGCGGCCACAGGCGGTAGATCCAGCGCCTTGTGGATGCGAGCGTGATAGGCGCCAACGATCTCGAGCGCGAGATAGGTCTCCAACTCCCTGAGCGTCATCACGGCTTCTGCTTCCGGATCGAGGTCGCCGCGGTCGCGGATGTTCGAGAAGTGCGAGCCGGGGATGAGATGCACCGCCCCCATCATCGTTCCGATCAGCCTTTCGATGTGCCCGCCGAAGCGAGGCGTGCCGGGAGGACGGTAGACGAGATCGATACGGTGTTCGGCGCAGGCGCGCTCGAAGGCCCGCGCGTGGAACTCCGCGCCGTTATCGACATGAATAATCCTGGGAATTCCATGCGACGGCCAATCCACAGCAATACCCCGCGCCGCCAGCCATGCCGTCTTGTCGATCACGCAATGGGTCAAGCACAATGCCACGGCCGTCAGCGACGGCCCTTCCAGCGACAGATAAAAACCCATAGCCATCCGGGTGTTGACATCAATCGCCAAGGTCAGCGTCGGTCGACCGATCGGCAACCGCGTCACCGGATCGACCACCGTGACGTCGACCTTGGTATGGTCGACCTGCACGATGTCCAGAGGAGCAGGTGCTTCCAGTCCCCCCGGCGTCGCCAGAAACACCGGCTCGGATTTGCCAGCGCCTTCGCGCCGCCGCATCAGATCGGCTTGATCCTTTGCCTCGAGCCACCGTCCAAGACGACGGATCGAGGGTGGTTGCAGCCCCGCAGCACGACAATCCGCCCGCCACCTCCCGCTGAAAACGGCTCAGTGTCGGCTTGCGACGCGTTGCGTAGAGCTTCTCGAAATGTCCCTCGACGATTACAAGCACCGCCGAACCCAGAGGCTGCATGCCCGCATTCGGGCCGCGCCGACGCGGCAGCAAAGTGCTGGTGCGGTCGTCCTGCCGGAATCGCTTCAGCCAGCGAAACAAGGTTGCACGACTGATCTCAAGCTCGCCGATCACGCTCTGAACCTGCGCCTCGCCCGGCCGATCAGGAAGCTTGGCGAGAATCTCGGCGCGCTGGCGCGCCTCCCACCAACGCTGTTCGTTCTCGATCTGATCTGCCATGGACAGCCTCGTCGTTTGGCTGCAAGTTGGTCTCAGGAATTCCGACTCAGTGCCGCGTCCAGTCTCATTTACCCTGACTCGGTCTCATATTTACGACATGGCTAACCCATTGAAATTAAATGAATGGCGATCTCAAAAACCCCAGCTTTCCGACACTGTGGCTCCGCAAGATCGAGGCCGACATCATCCCCATTGACTCCGAAGTGGTCGATCTGGCGACCCAGGCCTGGTTAACTTACGGCAAGGGCCGGCATCCGGCTGCACTGAACTTTGCCGATTGCTTTTCCTATGCGCTGGCAAAGCGTGCCGACGAACCGCTCCTTTTTATCGGAAAGGACTTCTCCCAAACCGATATCGAGGCGGCATGAGCAAGGCTGGCTACGCTCAAGAATCATCGACAACTTCAGGCAACGACGACCTTCCCGATATCATCGATGTCGTCATGGAAATGGGCCGCGCGCCGGAGGAACGCCCGGCCGATGCCTCCTCCCCTCCCCCGCCTGCGAAGCAGTCCTGATTACAAAAGTCGATTGCCGACGCATCTTGAAACACTCGCTGATCGCGCTCGAGATTACGCTGAGGCGGCGAGTTCTGCCAACACGCGGCGCGCCTATGCCGCCGACTGGAAGCATTTTTGCGCCTGGGCGCGGCGCCAGACCCTGGAGGTGCTGCCCCCCGACCCGCAGACTGTCGGCCTCTACATCACCGCCTGCGCGTCCGGAAGTGCCGCGGGCAGCACCGTAGGTGCGGGCACAAGGGACAAAAAACCGAACTCGGTGGCAACGATCGAGCGCCGCCTTTCGTCACTCTCATGGAATTATACCCAGCGTGGCCAGCCGCTCGATCGCAAGGATCGCCATATCGCCACCGTCATGGCCGGCATCCGCAACCGCCACGCCTCCCTCCCCGGCAGAAGGAAGCGATCCTGCCGGAAGATCTGATCGCCATGCTGGAGACGCTGGATCGTGGGACGCTGCGTGGCCTGCGCGACCGCGCCATGTTGCTTCTCGGTTTCGCCGGGGGGCTACGCCGCTCCGAAATCGTCGGTCTCGACGTTGGTAGAGATCATACCGAAGACGGTCTCGGCTGGATCGAGGTTCTCGAAAAAGGTATTCTTGTAACTCTGCGCGGCAAGACCGGCTGGCGGGAGGTCGAGATCGGGCGTGGCTCGTCCGATGCCACTTGCCCAGTTGTTGCGCTGCAGACCTGGCTAAAGCTCGGACGGATCGCCCATGGCCCCTGTTTCGACGCGTCTCAGGTCAAGGCAAATCGGTCGGCGGCGACCGGCTCAACGACCAAGAGGTCGCGCGACTGGTCAAGCGAGCCGCACTCGCCGCCGGCGTGCGTGGTGATCTGAGCGAAGGCGAACGCGCAAAACTGTTTGCCGGGCATTCGCTGCGTGCCGGTCTTGCGTCCTCAGCCGAGGTCGATGAACGCTATGTGCAAAAGCAGCTAGGCCATGCCTCCGCCGAGATGACCCGCAAATACCAGCGCCGCCGCGACCGGTTCCGCGTCAACCTCACTAAAGCATCCGGGCTTTAGCTGGCCTGGCAGAACCACTGAAGTCCCATTTCCAGTCGGATAATGCATTATGATCCCAATACAACAGCGCAAGTAACACTGGACGATATGGAAACAAGGGCGGAATATTCCGAGACTGACATTGCACGCGAAGTTGGTGCCAACGCATTTGCCGCCGGTAGAACATATCAGCGGCACGGCCGCGTTGTAGCCTTTGAATGGGCCAGCGACGGACGCATTGCCGCGCAAGTGCAGGGCTCCAACCGCAAGCCTTACCGCCAGAGCATTTCCATATACACAAGCCGCAAAGGGACAGGTGGCGATAGAGGGGGATGTTTCCTGCCGGTCGGCTACAATTGCAAGCATGTCGCCGCGGCGCGCTGCATGGACTGGCGGTGGTGAACAAACTCGCGCCACGCGGCCGGGCCAACACCGCAGCCAATACGCGGCATAGCGGCATACACGGCAACCGGCGCTGTCGGCTGCCGTCGTCGATTGGCTCCGCCGCCTTGCGCCAGGCGGAAGAAAAGAGCCAACCCAACACTGACGACCTTCCCCAACGGCTGATCTACATTCTGTCTCCGGAACAGAGTCGAACGACCATGCCACGCCTGCGGCTGTCGATCCGATCTGAAGGGTGCTCAAGGATGGCACGATGTCCACAACATCCAGCGCCTATAGCCTGGACAACTGGGATCAGCCGATCCGGGGCGAAATTCCTGCGTGTGGCCGACGGGAAAATCTGCAAACGATCACCAGCATCCCCCCGCTCCGCAATGCAGGATCGCGACTATGCGCTGGCGACCGAACGCGGCGCGGAGATACTCGACGAGATCTGGCCACCGGCCGCGCCCGCTGGATGACGATCGACGGCATGCGCTATCGCCGGGAGCGGCGATCTCCGGCATGTAGCGTGGGCGCCGGGAACTGGCGGAACGCTGCGGACGATCCCCTGCAGCTTGACGACATGTCACACGCCGCGAGCCTTGTGTGCCTCAACGCCATGCCGCCGGTCTATGTCGATGCTGCGGCCGGCATCGTCGGTCGCATCGTGACGGTGCTCGCACCCCGGTGGTTTTACGAAATGCTGGATGGGCCTGAACATTCCGGCGGCGCAGGTGGCGCTGTTCGGCGCGCAACTTCGTGCATCCGGGGCGACATTGGGACCACTGCGCCGCCGCCAACTCACGGAAGCCCGCATCGTCAGGGGTCCGTTTCCAGCCCGTCCTGAAACTGGCGGCGGTTCGCATGGCCTGTTCCCTATCGCCCAGGCGTTGTACAGCTACGGGCAGACAGAAGTTGCCGGCCATAGGCAACCGTCGCGTTTCAGCTACGGCCCTTGGGGAGGTGGATGCCGGCGAGGAGCCCGCTGTCGCCTTGCGCATGGACAACATGACGCCCGTCGAGGTCCATCGTAACGCAAACCTTGAAAAGGCATCGCTAAAGCAATTGCGGGCCGCCGGTTTCATGCCCGCGCAAAAGTGCGGGACAGCGTTCCGGCCGGCCAACCAGAGAAATTTCCTGCCCGACGAGGGAGAAAGCGGCTGGTACGAGGCGCTCTATCATGACATTCCCGACCTTGAGCGGCAGGGCTGGCGGATCGAGATCGCTTGCGGATTTCCCTATCGATTACGGGCGCGGCGACGGTGCGTTCGAGCACGCCTGAGCGAAAGTTCGGGGCTTGACTGGTTCGAATTTGGACCTTGGCGTGATGGTGGGTGGTGAGCGGCTGGATCTGATAGGTCCGCTGGTTCACCTCATGTTGATGGTAAGCCGGCGACGCTGGAACTGCTGGACGAGGATGAGCCGCTGTTCCTGCCACTCGTGAGTGGCGAGGTGCTGGCGGTTCCCGTCGGGCGCATCCTGCCCATGGTCCGCACGCTGTTCGATCTTCTTTATCTGACCGGCGGTCCGCGCCAGACGGGCGTGTGCGCCTCTCATCGCTGGATGCCGCAAGCCTTGCCGATCTGGAGACGGCGGCTTGGAGCCGGGTCCTCTGGCAGGGTGCGAGGGCGTGCGCGCCTTGGGGCGGACCCTTGCGCAATCACGGCGGCATTCCCAACGTCGATCTGCCGCCCTGGTTCGGCGCGACTTTGGCGTCCCTATCAGGCGCGCGGGCTGGCATGTTGGCTTTTTTGAAGGACGCCAGGGCTTGGCGGCATTCTCGCCGACGACATGGGTCTTGGCAAAACGGTGGCAGGCGCTGGGATTGATAGCCATCGAGAAAGCGGCCGGGCGCTTGTCCGGTCCGGTTTTGGTCGTCGCCCCCGACGAGCCTGATGCAACAACTGGGCGACGGAGACCCAAAGGTTCGCGTCCGAACTCTCCATCCTCGTGCTGCAGGGGGGCGGATCGCAAGCAACATTTCGACAGCCTCGACAGCGTCGATCTTGTGCTGACCACCTATTCCGCTGCTGGCGCGCGACCATGCGGTTCTTTCAGGGCCGCATCTGGGGCATGATCTTCCTCGAACGAGGCGCAGGTGGATCAAGACGCAAACGCGGCGACGACGAAACTGTTCACGGCCTCAAATCGCCGTATCGTTTCTGCCTGACGGGCACCCCGCTGGAAAACCATCTGGGCGAAGTGTGGTCGCTCTTCCACTTCATCGCGCCGGGCTTTCTCGGCGATTTGAAGAGCTTCACCCGGCAATGGCGCACGCCGATCGAGAAAAAGGGCGATAACGTCGCGCTCGCGGCTGCTGGCGGGGCGCATCAAGCCATTCCTGCTGCGTCGCACCAAGGAAGAGGTGGCCAGCGATCTGCCACCCAAAACCGTAATCACGAGAAGGTGGAATTTTCTGCGGGCCAGCGTACGATCTATGAATCTATCCGGCTGGCGATGCATGAAAAAGTTCAGTCCCGCTATTGCCGAAAAAGGACTTGCCCGCAGCCATATCGTCATTCTGGATGCTCTGCTGAAGTTGCGCCAGACCTGCTGCGACCCACGCCTGCTGAAACTTGCCTCAACGGAAAAACCGGCGCCGCGGCTAAGACCGGATCTGCAAAGCTAGAACCGGCTGATGGAACTGGTCGGCGAGCTCGTCGATGAGGGTCGCAAAGTAATCGTGTTTTCGCAGTTCACGTCCATGTTGGACCTGATCCGGCCGCTGCTCGACGAGGCAGGCATCGCCTATGCGTTGCTGACAGGGCGACACGGTCGATCGCGGAGCCCAGGTAAGGTCGTTCCAGGAGGGAGCGGCTGCCGGTGTTCCTCATCAGCCTCAAGGCCGGCGGCGTCGGGCTGAATCTGACGGCGGCCGACACGGTGATCCTCCTACGATCCGTGGTGGAATCCGGCGGTTGAAGAGCAAGCCATCGACCGCGCCCACCGCATCGGCCAGGACAAGCCAGTCTTCGTCTACCGACTGGTAGCCGCCGACAACGATCGAGGAGAAGATGGACGTGCTGAAAGACAAAAAAACGCGCACTTGCCGCCAGCCTGTTCGACCAACGACGGTCAGCCAAACCCTCGCCATCTCCGAGGCTGATCTCGACCTGTTGGCCGGGCGTAGCGTGGGCTTGTCGGTTCGCTAACTTTCGCTTTCGCAATCATGATCGCTTGCTCGTTTTTCGATACCTGTTTGTCGCCATTCGCTGCGTGCCGGTCTTGCGTCCTCAGTCGAGGTCGACGAGCGCTATGTGCAAAAGCAAGCTTGGCCATGCCTCGGCCGAGATGACAACAAAAGTACCAGCGCCGCCGCGACCGCTTCCGGGTCAATCTCACCCAAGGCCTCGGGTGTTTAGCGCGCCGGAAATAGCCCCCTCCCCTGCCCTGTTGCGGCCCTTTGGCCAATCCCATATTAGTCACGATAGTCAAGATGGTCACGGAGGCCAGCAATGCTATCTCGCCTAACCAGGATGCCAAATGGACCGTCGCTGGGGCAAAGGCCCGTCTCTCGGAAGTGATCGAGCGCGCACAAAACTTCGCCACAGACGATCACCCGCAACGGCAAACCGAGCGTCGTTGTCGTCTCGGCCGAGGAATGGCAGCGCCAAGATCGCCCGCAAGGGCACGCTTGCGGAATTCCTGCTGGAATCGCCGTTGCGCGGCACGATTTGGTCATCTCGAGCGGCTCCGCGACGATCCGCGTGATCTGCCACTGTGAGGCTTCTGCTCGACACCAATGTCCTGTCAGAAGTGACGAAGCGGCTCCTGAAGTGCGAGTGCTGGAATGGCTGGATAGTCTCGATGAAGATCGCTCCTTCATCAGCGTCGTTTCGATCGCCTGAAATCCGGCGCGGCGTGGCCCTTATGGAGGAGGACGGAAACGAGAAGCCTCGCCGACTGGCTGGCTCGGGACTTGCCGATGCGCTTCGAGCACAGGGTTTTGCCGGTGGACGAACCGGTTGCCATGGCCTGGGCGACCTGATGGGGCTGGCGAAGCGCCGCGGACGTGGGATGTCGTCAATGGACGCCTGATCGCGGCAAACAGCCGATCTCGCAAGACCTACCTTGGCGACGCGCCAACACCAAGGATTCGAGGATTTTGCATCGAGCTTTTCGATCCATGGGATGATTTGAAACCGACCGAAGCGCGCCCGGAGTGCCTAAGAGGCGTTTGGGTTTAAACGGAAACTAAGGTGCGAAACGTTATCCTTGTAATCGCGGACAATGGCTCATAATTGCAAGGATGGATTTCCCCGCCGTGAAGCGCCCAAGCTACATCGACTCCTGGATAGCAATCCCGCCGTTGCCCCTGTTGGGGCCGCGTCAGGTAGGAAAGACGACGCTTGCCCTAGAATCGGAGAGCAACGACCCTCCTCTATCTAGATCTCGAATCCGACGCGGATCGGGCCAAGCTCGCAGAGCCAGAGCTTTACCTTGCCGGGCATGAGGACAAACTCATTATCCTGGATGAGGTCCATCGTGTCCCCGACCTGTTCCAGACCTTCGCGCTTGATCGACCGCGGGCGCCGCAAAGGACTGCGCAACGGTCGCTTTTTGCTGCTCGAATCAGCTTCCATGGACTTGTTGAAACAGTCGGGCGAGAGCCTCGCCCGGCCGGATCGCCTATCTGGAGCTCGCGCCGATCGACGGTCTTGAGGTAGAAGCCGGAGAACTCGACAAGCTATGGGTCGAGGAGGGTTTCCGGAAAGCCTCTTGGCGGCAACGACGCCGTGAGCCACACGTTGCGCCTCGACTCATCCGAACCTACCTCGAGCGTGACATCCCGCTACTGGGTCCCAGGATCCGGCCGAGACGTTGCGTCGCTTCTGGACGATGCTCGCTCATTCATCAATCTGGCCTGCTCAATGCCGCCGACTTTGCTCGCGCGCTCGTGTGTGGATGGCAAGGACGGTCGCATCCTATCTCGATCTCATGGTTGATCTTCTGCTGGTGCGCCGGCTGGAACCCTGGCACAGCAACGCCGGCGAAGCGCCTGGTGAAATCGCCGCGCGTTTTATGTCCGTGACACCGGCCTGCTTCACGCTTTGCTGGGTCTCACGACGCTTGATGATGTCTTGGGGCATCCCGTCGCGGGGAGCGAGTTGGGAAGGTTTCGTCGTCGAAACGGTTCATGCAGTCATACCCCAAGGGGCGCGGACGAATTTCTATCGCACGGCGGCGGGCGCCGAAATAGACCTCGTCGTTACCCTGCCCGGTGGTCGCGATGGGCGATTGAGATCAAGAAGGAGCATTTCGCCCAAAGCTAGAGCGGGGCTTCCACCATGCATGCCTGGATATTGCGCCGGATCGACGCATCGTTTGTCTATGCCGGGAAACGAAGCATTTCCGCTCGGGCAACGATATTCAGGGCGCTCCTCTGCACAAACTCGGCGAACTGCTCGCAGGCGAGCGCCCCATGACGCTCGCGGCGGGACGTGTCGCGATATCATGATTTCATCGACAACGATTACCGGACATGTCGATCCCGTCGACATGTCAACTTGGACCCAGCATCGAACGGGTCCGGCATGAGACCAAAAAAAGGCCGCCTGATCGGCTAAGGCGCACCTCCCAACAAGCGCTGCAATCGCTATCTCTGCTCGGATCGTCAGGATCCACGTCCTGGCTTGTCGAGGCTGCGCCGCAGCGCATCGCTGATTTCCAGGCGCTGTTCCGTCCGAACCACTTTCGCAGCCGTTTCGAGCTCAACAACGCCCTCCCCTGCCCCGCCCCCGACAGCTTTCGAGGCATCGAGCTTCACACGCAGCAGCGCCATGACCATCGGCCAGACCGAGAATTTCCCGGCTTTTGCCTTGTCCGTCAGATTACGCAGGTAGCCTCCGGCGCTGTTAATTTGATCGACCCGCTGGTAAATCGCGGCAATGGTGATCGCCGCCTGGGTTTCGCCCATGGCAATGCGCGCTTCCTCCCAGGCGCTGGGGCTGATCCCCAATGTCGGCCGGGCAACTTCGGCCGCCGCCAGGAAATCGCGCCAGTGCCGGATTTCGCCACCGCCTTTCAGCAGCCATGCCACGTTCGGGCAGGCATCCATCACCATGCTCAAAGGCAGTTCACGCTTCGGCAGGCTTCGTACGTTGTCGGTTTCCGCGGCGTTGCCGCTCGCTTCATTCTTTTCTCGAAAGCCGTTTTCAGATTCAAATTTAGAGTCTGGGTTTTTGAATTCTGTATGTGACGCTCAATTTGAGACTCATTGGCAGTCAGATTCGTTGTTTTTACGAATGATTCCAATGCGTCTCGCACCTCCGCCCACAAATCATCGAGGTCGGCCGCTATCGCCTCGACGACCTTCCTGGGCGCCGTGCGGGGAATCTGGCTAACGATGGACTGGTAGCTCTTGCTGCACCCTGCCCCCAGTTCGCAAGGCACGCCTTCCTCGATGCCCGTCTCGATCATCTTGACGATGTCGCGGCGGCATATGGTTAACCGCTCCTAACCACGCGATAGGCCTTGGCTTCGGCGCGAACCGCCTCGGCAAGATCCTTGAACTCTTCAGCCCGCCGCCACAATCGGGCGAAAGGTCGAAGCCATTAGGCCTGCTCGACCCTCACGCCCTGACCCTTGCGGGCGAAGCGCTTGCCGTTGGACTGTCACGACGGATGACAAGGCCGCAATCAACCAGATTGGCCAGATGCCGGCGCAGCGTCGCCGGCGACATACCGTTAGCCCGTCGGATCAGCTGCTCATTGGATGGCCAGACAATCAGCCCGCTATCGCCATAGAGCGCTGTATCCGGATGGAACGACAGCAATGCATCCAGGATCGCCAGAGCGCGATCGGTTGCGCCCAGAGCCATCCGGGCTTCCTTGATGTTCTGGAAGACATACCATTTATGGACGGATACGCCCGCCGGCATGGCCATGGCCGTGACCTGGCTTGAAATCATGCCAAGTGTCATCGATCGCCGCCCAAAGGGCGTCGTTGAGATATGCGTTTCCATTGTCCTTCACCTGTGTTCAGGCAAAAGAAATCTGCTCGCCGAAACGGCGCTGAGCCTCATCAGCTCTTGACGGTGATTCTCGGAAATGCGATTCTCTAGATACCACTCATGAGAAGGGCTTCCGGGACACTGTTTCGGGGGCCTTTTTCTTTTGCGCGCTACATTTCCGTCTATCTTTCCTCGTTCTCACGCTGCTTGAATTCGCCGTAGAGCCGGTCGAGGTTCGCGGCGAGATACCGGCCAAAGCGACTGGCATCCTTCGATTTGAAGGAAACCGCGAACATCTTGCCGGAATCCGTCAACTCGGCGGACAGGGTTTTGTCCTCCGGTTGCCATTTGGTCTTTGCCGGTTTGACACTTCCGTCCCGGCGCGGCCGGTCGGTGCGCTTCAACTCTGCCAGCAGCAGATCGAAGCGCGCGTCTGATTTTGCTTCGACGAAGGGTTGCGAGGTCACGAACACCTCCGCCGCCGTCCGGTTTGATGGCCTCTCGATCGTTTGGGCGAAGTCGAGCCAACGATCTCGGCCGATTCCCTTGCATGGACCGATCGCTCTTATGAGAGCTTCCGGCACGCGACTTGTCACCGATAGCATTCTCGTCAACATCGGAGCGTCGATCGTTAGGGCTGCCTGAATGGTCGAGCGTTCATAGCTCCGATCCAAAAGCTGCTGTGCAAACACGGCACGCTCGATGAAGGACAGGTTCTCGCGGGCAGAGTTCTCCTGCCCCTGGGCGATCACATGGTCGACGTCGGTGACTGGCTTGATGACAGCTTTTACGGGGCGGCCGAGAAACCGCGCCGCTCGGAGACGGCGATGTCCAAAGACGGCCTCGTAGCGACCCTCCTGCTTCGGATGAGGCCGTGCGAGAATTGGGGTTTCTTGCCCATGCTCACGGATCGCATTCACAAGCTCTTGGAACGACCCGTCGTCGTCGTCTTCCATGCGATCAGACACGAAGGATGAATCGACGAGGGCGGTATCAAGCTCGAGAACGGATGCGCCCTGAAGATAATGGTCGGCTTTCGCCGCTTTCTCGGCTAGCTCCCCAATTGAGGCGAGCATGTTTCGTGAAGCTCCGCGTGCAGCGTAGCTCGGCGCCGGTGCGCGCTCCTGCTGCGAATCGGCCTCCGCACCCTTGATGTTCCGAAAGATATCGCGACGGGCCATCTTACGGCCTCCATATCTTTAAGCCGCTGTTTAGACGCCAGAAATCGGCCCGCGTGTACGGCTGACAATTCATTGATCATGACGTCCTGCCCCATGCGGTGAGGATGAGACCGGATGATCTCGGAGTTGACCGCATCCAAGGATTCCCCGTGCGCGGTCGTAGTCGAGGGGACGAAAGACGATCGCTCAACCTCGTAGAGGCTTTGTTTGGTCAATCCCCGCGTCGGAAATCGCAGTTGATTTCACCATCGGATTTCGGGAGCATCTGACGAGCGAACATCGACTGCATCAGCCCAACCATTTCCTGCTGCGGTATGTCTCCTGCTCGTAACGCTGTGTGACCAGGTATCGGAACCAGTCCAAGGAGACGTTGACGTTTTGCAGTTTCTATGCTCTTCAGAATTCCACCGAGCATAAGCAGGAACTGGTCATCGACAATGATATCGAGCATCTGAGGGATGAACGGTGATGAGTACCGACGTTGCAGCGGCAAGGGCTGTGAGCGTCAGGTAGCCCAACTGCGGAGGACAATCGATCACCACGACATCGTATCGATCATCCACCTCAGAGAGGGCACCGCCGATACGAGTGTAGAAGGTTCGTCCAGCGACCGAATCTTGGGCGTGCATCGCAATCGGCGTCTCGTACTCGTATTCCTGCAGCTCGAGATTCGCCGGAGCGATATCCAAGGACGGAAAACTGGTCGAACGAATAACCTCCGAGATCGGTTTGCGATTCTCGTCATAGCGAAGTGATTCATACAGGGAGAGATTGCCATCGATTTCCGGCTGAATGCCGAACAGCGCAGTGAGCGACGCTTGAGGGTCGAGGTCGATCGCCAGAACCCGGAAACCTTTCAACGCGAGATGCTGCGAAAGGTGAGCAGCGGTCGTGGTCTTGCCGCTGCCACCCTTGAAATTGACGACGGCGATGACCTGCAACTTGTCGTTCTCCCGCCGACGCGGGGAGCGGTCGAGGAGAGTGCGCAACTCCTCTATCTGCGCGGCAGTGTAGTGGCGTCTGCCGCTCGGCGTCACCTGCGGTTCGACGCCTTTCCCTTGAAGGTGAAGCTTCTTCAGATAGCTCGGCGAAACACCAACAAAATCTGCGACTTCAGCGAGCGAGAAGCGCCGGAGCTTCTTTTGCGCATCGGGCGGAAAGTTCTCGATCCGCAGCATGTCCAGACGACGGGAAATCTCGCTGCTCTGCTGAAGAATGGTATCAGCAAAGGATGCCTCTGGCTTCGAGTCGGGGAGATTCACGCTCATCGTCGCAGGATGTCCTAGTGTCGATATTTTCCCGAAATCCGGAAATTATCGTGACCATCGCTTGTATCCCGATTCTGCGCAAGCGGAATAGGGTTAACAAGACCTTAACGAGGCGAGCGTGAACGGCTGCCAGCCGCTTCAAAAACGAGCCTTTTCTCGTTATAATCCAATGCAATACGGCGCTGGCTCGCGAACGCTGCGACCCAAGGGCGACTAGTACATTTACTAGTGTGTTTTGACCCTTTGAGCGGGGTGAACCGGCAATATTATCCTACGGACCCGACTCAACACGCTCCGCGGCGAGAATCGCACTCATACTTTCGCTAGTCGCGACGAGAACCGCATCGTGGGCAGTTGTCTCCGAAAGAAATCGAATCGGAGCAATACTGATGCAAGCCCTCGCCCTTGCTGCACGAAACCACGCTGAGATGGGTGACACCACCACCGTTGTGGGCTCTCTGCCCGCCGACAAGTCCAGTTTCGTTCGTCCGGCCGGATACGGCTCGACCTTCGACGCTTGCCGCGCGCAGTCTGTGTGAGCAACGAGGACCAAACCCATGGCCCCGCTTCGCTCCCATCCGCGCTTGATCCGCAAACTGCAGGAAGCGCTCGGCGACCAGCTCTGCGTCGCCCTCGACGATCCGACAGTCGTCGAGATCATGCTCAACCCGAACGGCAGGCTGTTCATCGAGCGACTCGGCCACGGCGTGGCGCCCGCCGGTGTGATGAATGCGGCGACAGCGGAGATCGTCATCGGTAGCGTCGCCCACGCGCTCCATTCGGAAGCCGACGACGACCGGCCTATCATCTCGGGCGAAATGCCAATTGGCGGGCACCGTTTCGAGGGATTGCTGCCGCCCGTTGTCGCGTCCCCGACCTTCACCATCCGGCGGCGCGCGTCGCGGTTGATTCCGCTGGATGACTATGTCGCCAGCAAGGTGATGACGGAGCAACAGGTTTGCGTCATCCGCAACGCCATCGCGTCGCGCCTCAACATCGTGATTTCCGGCGGAACCGGATCTGGGAAGACAACGCTCGCGAATGCCGTGATCGCCGAGATTGTCGAGATCGCGCCGGGCGACCGGCTGTTGATTCTGGAGGACACGGCAGAAATCCAGTGTGCGGCCGAGAATGCAGTGGCGCTGCATACCAGTGACACGATCGACATGGCGCGGCTTCTGAAGAGCACGATGCGGCTTCGCCCAGATCGCATCATCGTCGGCGAAGTTCGCGACGGGGCGGCGCTGACGCTGCTGAAAGCGTGGAATACTGGCCATCCGGGCGGCGTAACGACAATCCACTCCAATACGGCCGAGTCGGGACTGCGCCGCCTCGAACAGCTTACGGCCGAGGCAAGCCAGCAGCCGATGCGCGAGGTGATCGGCGAAGCGGTCGATCTGATCGTCTCGATCGAGCGCGCGCCGAAGGGCCGCATCGTTCGCGACATCCTCCATGTGGAGAACTTCACCAACGGCCGCTACCAGACCGAATCCTACTCACGAAAGAAAGAACGCCATGTCGCCTGAACGGATTTGCGCGCTCGCGATCTCGGCCCTTGCTCTTGGCCTACTTGCCGAACCGGCTCTTGCCGCTGGCGGCGGTGGCTTGCCATGGGAGGGTCCACTGCAGCAGATCCAGCAATCGATCACCGGGCCGGTCGCGGGGTTCATCGCGCTCGCCGCCGTTGCGATCGCCGGCGGCATGCTGATCTTCGGCGGCGAGTTGAACGATTTCGCGCGGCGCCTGATATACGTCGTACTCGTCGCAGGCATCCTGCTCGGCGCCACCCAGATCGTCGCTCTGTTCGGTGCGGCCGGCGCATCCATCGGCGATGCAGCGCTCACACCGAAAGTCGAAAGGGCAGGGGAGGGCGCTCGTGTCTGAGACCGCCTCTGTTCCCGGCTCCGGCCTCGACCGATCGCGCATCCATCGGGCATTGTCGCGGCCGAACCTCCTGATCGGCGCGGATCGCGAGTTGGTCTTGCTGACAGGCCTCGCGGCCATCATCCTGATCTTCGTGGTGCTGACACTCTATTCGGCGCTGTTCGGCATCGCGGTCTGGATGGTCGTCATTGCTGCGCTACGGATGATGGCCAAGGCCGATCCCATGATGCGCCGTGTCTACGCACGCCATGTCACGTACCGGCCGCACTATCGGCCAACGTCGACGCCCTGGCGCACGTTCTGAGGGCGACGACATGGCTGCACTGCGCTCCTTCCGCCATTCAGGGCCGTCCTTCTCGGATCTGGTCCCCTACGCCGCGCTCGTCGCCAACGGCGTGATCCTGCTCAAGGATGGATCGCTGATGGCGGGCTGGTACTTCGCCGGCCCGGATTCGGAGAGTTCGACGGATGCCGAGCGCAACGAGGTCTCGCGTCAGATCAACACAGTTCTGTCACGGCTCGGCTCCGGCTGGATGATCCAGGTGGAGGCGGTTCGTGTGGAGACGTCGGATTACCCGGCGCGCGAGCAATGCCATTTTCCCGATCCGGTAACGCTGGCGATCGACGGCGAGCGGCAGGCGCATTTCCAGAAGGAGAGGGGGCATTACGAGAGCCGGCACGCACTGATCCTGACCTGGAGACCCCCGGAGAAGACGCGCTCCGGACTCGCGCGCTATGTCTATTCCGACAGCGAGAGCCGCGCAGCGCGTTATGCCGACACCGTGCTCGACAGCTTCCAGACATCGATCCGCGAGGTCGAGCAGTATCTCGGCAATTTGCTGTCGATCCGGCGCATGGTGACCCAATCGGTCGAGGAGCGCGGCGGCTTCCGGATCGCGCGGTACGACGAGCTGTTCCAATTCATCCGCTTCTGCATCACCGGCGAGAACCATCCGATCCGGTTGCCAGAGATCCCGATGTATCTCGACTGGCTGGCAACGGCTGAGTTCGATCACGGCCTTTCGCCGATGGTCGAGAACCACTACCTCGCGGTAGTGGCGATCGACGGCTTCCCGGCCGAGAGCTGGCCCGGCATCCTCAATTCGCTCGACCTGATGCCGCTCACCTATCGCTGGTCCAGCCGCTTCATCTTCCTCGACGATCAGGAAGCGCGCCAGAAGCTCGAACGCACTCGGAAGAAATGGCAGCAGAAGGTCAGGCCCTTCTTCGACCAGCTCTTTCAGACGCAATCGCGCTCGGTCGACCAGGACGCAATGATGATGGTGGCCGAAACAGAAGACGCGATCGCGCAGGCGTCCTCGCAACTCGTCGCCTATGGCTACTACACGCCGGTCATCGTCCTCTTCGACGACGACGAAGCCCGTTTGCGCGAGAAGGCGGAGGCCGTGCGCCGCCTGATCCAGGCCGAGGGTTTTGGGGCGCGGATCGAGACGGTAAACGCGACCGAGGCCTTCCTCGGCAGCCTGCCGGGCAACTGGTACGCCAATATTCGCGAGCCGCTGATCAACACGCGCAACCTCGCGGACCTGATCCCGCTCAATTCTGTCTGGTCAGGCGCCGCGGCAGCACCTTGTCCGTTCTATCCGCCGGCCTCGCCGCCGCTGATGCTGGTCGCCAGCGGCTCCACTCCCTTCCGGCTGAATCTGCATGTCGACGATGTCGGCCACACGCTGATCTTCGGTCCGACCGGTTCCGGCAAATCGACATTGCTTTCGCTGATTGCGGCGCAGTTCCGCCGCTACACCTTCGCGCAGATCTTCGCCTTCGACAAGGGCCGCTCGATGCTGCCGCTGACGCTGGCCGCCGGCGGCGACCATTACGAGATCGGCGAGACCGAAGGGGAGGGTGGTCCTCGCCTGGCTTTCTGCCCGCTTTCCGATCTCGCGACGGACGGGGGATCGGGCCTGGGCGTCGGAATGGATCGAGACGCTGGTTGTGCTGCAGGGCGTGCCCATCACGCCGGATCACCGCAATGCGATCTCGCGGCAGGTCGCGCTGATGGCGGATTCCAGCGGCAGGTCGCTGTCGGACTTCGTCTCCGGCGTCCAACTGCGCGAGGTCAAGGAGGCGTTGCATCACTACACGGTCGACGGACCGTTGGGGCAGCTTCTCGACGCCGAGAGGGACGGCCTGTCGCTGGGCTCTTTCCAGACCTTCGAGATCGAGCAGCTGATGAACATGGGCGAGCGGAGCCTCGTTCCGGTCCTGCTCTATTTGTTCCGGCGCATCGAGACGCGCCTGACGGGAGCGCCCAGCCTAATCATTCTTGACGAGGCCTGGCTGATGCTCGGCCATGCTACTTTCCGCGACAAGATCCGGGAATGGCTGAAGGTGCTGCGCAAGGCCAATTGCGCGGTTGTGCTCGCGACGCAGTCGATCTCGGACGCCGAGCGTTCCGGCATCATCGACGTGCTGAAGGAAAGCTGCCCGACCAAGATCTGTCTGCCTAACGGCGCGGCGCGCGAACGGGGCACGCGGGAGTTCTACGAGCGCATCGGCTTCAACGAGCGCCAGATCGAGATCGTCGCGACTGCCCTGCCGAAGCGCGAATACTACGTCGTCTCACCAGACGGACGCCGCCTGTTCGACATGGCGCTCGGTCCCGTCGCGCTCGCCTTCGCCGGCGCCTCCGGCAAGGAGGACCTGAAGCGTATTCAGGCGCTCAGTGCCGAACACGGCGGCGACTGGCCGGTCCATTGGCTCCAGCAAAGAGGAATAGGCGATGCCGAAACCATCCTTCAACGCGGCTAGGACCGCAGCCGCGGCGTTGGTTGCCACCAGCATGTTCAACGTTTCACCCGCGCTGTCGGGCGGCGTAACCGGGCAGGCGACGGAATGGACGCAGCTTCTGAACAATGGCGAGTTGATCACGATGGTCGGCAAGTCGACAGAGCAGATCAACAATCAGATCACGCAGATCTCGCAGCTGGCTGAGCAGATCCAGAACCAGATCCGTATCTATGAGAACATGCTGCAGAACACGATGCAGCTGCCCAACCACATTTGGGGGCAGGTCGAGAGCGACCTCAACCGCCTCCGCGACATCGCCCGCGCAAGGGCAGGGGATCGCGTTTTCCATGTCCAATGCCGACGACGTTTTGAAAACAGCGTTTCCAGAGTTTTGCAGATTTCAAGACAGGCCTCGCCAACGGCGAGAGCTTCTCATCAAGCTATCAGAACTGGTCCACAACGAACCGCGATACCATCGCCGGAACACTAAAGGCAGCGGGGCTGACGGCCGATCAGTTCACGTCCGAGGAGTCGACGATGAGCTCTCTCCGTTCGATGTCGGAGAGTGCGGACGGCCAGATGAAGGCCTTGCAGGTCGGCCATGAGATCGCTGCCCAGCAGGTCGCGCAGTTCCAGAAGCTGCGCGGGCTCGTCTCGCAGCAGACGACAATGATGGGCACTTGGTTCCAGTCCGAACAGGCCGACAAGGACCTCGCCCAGGCGCGGCGCGAGAAGTTCTTCAACGCCGGGACACCGAATGTTCGTGGCGGCCAGACCATGGAGCCCCGCTGGTGAGCCGCATCGTAGTCATGGCGCTGAGCGCCGGCGCGCTGGTCGTCGTCGTCCTGATGATCGCATGGTTCGTCGTCGCGCCAGATTCGGCGCCAGCGGCGTCTACGCCGGCCGCAACGGAGAACCGTCGTCAGAAGGCGCATGACTTGCTCGGCGGCGATTCGGATCGCGATATAAGCGGCGGGCAGGAGATGAAGCCGCGATGGTGAGGACGAACCCATCCTGCGCGCTCGAGCTGACCTTCGTCGCCATCGCGCTCGTTCTGCTGGCAAGCGTACCGGCACTCGCCCAGGAGGGCAGTGTGCTGACCACCCTGGAGAACCAGGTGGTGACGGCCGCCAGGGGCTGGGAAACGACCGTCATGAACGCGGCGCGCTCGCTGTTCTGGATTCTTGCCGGGATCGAGATCGGCATCGCCGCCGTCTGGCTCGCCATCAACGCCGCCTCGCTGGATTCGTGGTTCGCGGAACTGGTTCGGCGCATCATGGTTCATCGGCCTCTTCGCCTTCATCCTTGATCAAGGTCCGGCTTTCGCCAAGGCGTGGTCGACAGTTTGTTCCAGATCGGAGCCGATGGCGGATCGGCCTCGCCCGCCAACATCTTTGACGCCGGCATCCGCGTCGCATCGAAGATGTCCGAGCAGGCTCAGTTCGGGCTGTTCGAAGACAATGCGCTGGCGATCGCCGCGGTGTTCGCGATGATCGTCGTCGTGGTCTGTTTCAGCCTCGTGGCGGCGATCTTTGTTGCCGTTATGGTCGAGATGTATGTCGGGCTCCTCGCCGGCATGATCATGCTCGGCCTCGGCGGATCGTCCTACACCAAGGATTTTGCCATCCGCTATCTGGTCTACGCGTTCAGCGTCGGCATGAAGCTGATGGGGCTGGTGATGATCGCGCGCATCGGCTCCGACATTCTTGCTCGGCCTGGCTGAGGCGCCGACGGCGACGTCCGACCAGTTCATGACCACGCTGGCCATTGCCGGCATTTCGGTCGTCGTGTTCATCATCCGCCATGTACGTGCCGCCCATCATCCAGGGCGTCCGTGCAGGGCGCATCAATCGCCGGCGGCATGGAGGCGCTCCGACATGGCGGACAGGCCCGCAACGATGGCCGCAGGCGGGGCATTTCTCGGAGCGAAGCGCGACGAGATCAGGCGCGTCCGCGGCGAGTTCGGCGCGCGCCGGCGGCTCCCTCGATTGGCAGGCGCTGCTCTGCGCGGCATGGCATCGGGCATCGCAATGCCGGCTGGGCGGCCGGCTCCGCGGCCAAGGAAAAGGTCATGCTTCGCCGGCGCCTATGCCGGGTTGCGTTGCTGCGGGCTGCCCAACGCCAAGCTCGAACCAGCCCCGGGCAGGAGGCACCGCCTCCCCCTCCCGCCGTCGCCCCTGCAAGGACAAGTGAGCCGGAGAAGCTGAAGCATGGCCGCCGACGCACCCCGCCCGATAATCCTACATCGCCGCCCGCCAGGAGTCGGAATGAGCGCTTATGGCTCATATGTGAAGGCCGGCTGGCCGCATGCGCGCATAGTCGGCATCGTCCGGCATGCTGCTGGCGGTGATCAGGCACGTCCTACGCGGCTCTATTCAAAGCAACGCAGGTCAAGCTCGTCCCCTACATCGTCGAGGTCGACAAGCTCGGCACGGCCCGCGAGCCACCGGCTTCCCGCAGCAGATCGAATATTGCGGGACCCGCGCGTGGTGCGCGCGACGCTGGGCAGCCTTCGTCTCGAACTTCCGGGTCGAGATGAACACCGGATGCCGTCGTGCAAAAGCAGTACATCGACCGCACTTATGCGCTGCTGCGCACCTCCGACCCGGCAACCGAGAAGATCAACGCCTGGTTCCGCGGCAACTCGCCCTTCGACAAGGCAAGGAACGCCACCGTCGCCATTGAGGTGAACAACGTCGTGCCGCTCTCGAACCAGAGCTACCAGATCGACTGGACCGAATATGAGCGCGACCGGAAGGGCAAGGAGACGGCCGTACGCCGCTTTCGCGGCGTCGCGACCGTTACTTTGACCCCGCCGCAGGACGAAGGCGTGATCCGCCTCAATCCGATCGGTCTGTACTTGCGGGACTTCGAATGGACCGCCCAGCTGTGAAAGGCCCGAGCACGCCGATGATCATCACGAAGACAAGAATTTGGGCTGCGCTGATGTCGGCCTCCCTGATCGCAGCGGGCACTATCACCGCCACTGCGCCTGCCTTGGCTCAGGGATGAGTGCCAACGAAGCGAAGGGCGCCGGGATTTCCGGGCAATGGCGTGGTTCGCGCGGCCTCGTGACCAAGGGGCCTGACGGCAAGGTCATCTTCTGTTCGGTGAGGTGCAGCCATCGGTGGTCTGCTCGCCCCTGCAGGTATGTGACATCGAGCTTCAGGCCGGCGAAGTGGTTCGCGACGTGCTAGTCGGCGACACCGTGCGATGGAAGGTCGAGCCGGCAACGTCTGGCGCGGTCGGCGGGCAGGCGATCCACCTGATCGTCAAGCCTTCGGAGCCCGGGCTGGTGACGTCCATGGTCGTCACCACTTCGCGGCGGACCTATCACATCCAGCTCAAGTCGCATCAGAGCCAATATATGGCGCGCGTCGGGTTTGAATATCCGAGGACGTTTCACAAAGCTCGCCGACATCAATGCGCGGCTGGAAGCAAGCACAATCCCGGGCGCCGGCTTGCCGGCCGAGCAGCTCAATTTCCATTACAGCGTCAGCGGCCGCGCCGGCTGGCTGCCGAGCGGTCTACTCGGACGGGCAGAAGACACATCCAGTTCCGCGCTCGCTCGCTGGACAGGATGCCCGGTGCTATTTGTCGTCTCCGGCGGCGAGAACCGCATCGTAAATTTATCGCATGAAGGGCGACATGATGGTGGTCGACTACCATGTCGACCGCGCTGTCCTCGTCTCGGCGTCGGCTGGAAACAGGAGAGATCACGATCCGGCGGGGAGGGTAGGCGATGCGGACTACAGTCTCTTTTCCCGGCTTGCCGGTATCGCGCCCTCGCCGCATTCATCTCCGGCTGCAGACCCTCGGGCAGACGGCTGGTCGCCAGCTCGCGCCACAGGAACTCCGGGCCTGCGGCCAGCGCCATCGCTGGCGACATGGTGAGCGCCTTGCAGAGCAAGTCGGGCCCGGTGCCGGCACGATCCTGCTGAAGCCGGACGGTTCGCCGTCCGGAAGCGCGCTCGAGGCCTCGCTCAAGGTCTGGGGCTATGCGTCGTCAGCGACCAGAAGACCGACAAGGAGAAGCTGGTTCCACTGCTTATGTCATCGACAATTTGAGGGCCAGGTCCTGGCG